>NZ_JBHUXV010000203.1:0-10344 GCF_042669125.1 Streptomyces sp. NPDC057253
TTTCCCTTTCCGGCGGTTCCGACTCTATCAGATCCTTTCGGGCCTGATCCCCGGTCAGCGGGGCTTGTCTTCCCGGCTGTTGGGCCGTTCCGACGAGTGAGACTTTAGCGGATTCCCGGCTCCCGAGCTAATCGGGGGCCTGCGTCCTTTCGAACGCGGATTCCTCATTTCGCGAATACGCGCGCCAATACAGCGACGGCAGACAGAGCGACTGTCGTCGTTAGTTGGCTGGTACTTGCGGAATGGTTGTCCGGGGACCGACCAGGGTCGGCGCTCACGTCGGACAACTCGGAGAACACTACGTACCGGGCCGGGGAGTGTCAACTCAGGTACGGAACCGGGCCCGCAGGCGTACTCTGACACGCATGACTACGTGTACGTGCACCCAGCAGTGGTGGGCCGCCTGACGGCGGCCGTAAGCACGTATGCACTCAACGGCCGCCGCCTCGGCGGCCGTTCTCGTTTCTCCCTCCAGAGCTCCCGAGGGTCGGCCGGCCGGGGACGGCGGTCTCGACCAGGAGGTGGAGAGATGACGCGGGTCTTCAGCGGGATCAAGCCGACGGGGCACCTGACGCTGGGGAACTACCTGGGAGCCATGCGGCAGTGGGCCACGGTCGATCAGCACCAGGCGGAGTCGCTGTTCTGCATCGTCGACCTGCACGCCCTCACCGTCGACCATGATCCGGCGCGGGTGCGTCGGCTGAGTCGGCAGGCGGCGACGCTGTTGCTCGCGGCGGGGCTGGATCCCGAGCTGTGCACCGTCTTCGTCCAGAGCCATGTCGACGAGCATGCGCGGCTGTCGTACGTGCTGGAGTGCGTGGCCACGGACGGCGAGATGCGGCGGATGATCCAGTACAAGGAGAAGGCCGCCCGGGAGCGGGCGCGGGGCGGGAGCGTGCGGCTGTCGCTGCTGACCTATCCCGTGCTGATGGCGGCGGACATCCTGGCGTACGGGGCCGACGAGGTGCCGGTCGGGGACGACCAGGCTCAGCATGTGGAGCTGACGCGGGATCTGGCGGTGCGGTTCAACCAGCGGTACGGCTACACGTTCGTGGTGCCGCGGGCCACCGTGCCGAAGGTGGGCGCGCGGGTCATGAACCTCCAGGAGCCGCTGTCCAAGATGGGGAAGTCCGACGACTCCGGGCCGGGCATCGTCTATCTGCTCGACGAGCCGGATGTCGTGCGGAAGAAGGTCATGCGGGCCGTGACGGACAGCGGGCGGGACGTCGTGTACGACCGGGAGGCCCGGCCGGGGCCGGCGAATCTGCTGGAGATCCTCGCGGCCTGCACGGGTGGGAACCCATCGGAGCTGAGCGGTGTATATGAGTCGTACGGCGCCTTGAAGAAGGACACCGCCGAGGCCGTGGTGGAGGTCTTGAGGCCCGTGCAGGAGACGCACAAGGAGTTGTGCGCGGATCCTGGCTATGTGGAGGGGGTGCTGCGGGATGGCGCGGAGAGGGCGCGGGCGATGGCGCGGCCGACCGTGGATGCCGCTTATCGCGCGATCGGGCTGTTGCCGGCGGCGAGCGATATCGGGGTGAGTGCTGCCGTCGGGTAGCAGGTCTGCCCGGGTTCGGTCCCTGGTTGCCGCCCCACTGTGCGGGGGGCGGCACTGGGGGGCGTCGGTCAGTTGTTGTTGCCGGAGGCCAGTTCGCGGCTGCGGTCGCGGGCGGCTTCGAGGGCGGCGATGAGGGCGGCTCGTACGCCGTGGTTCTCGAGTTCGCGGATGGCGTTGATGGTGGTGCCCGCGGGGGAGGTGACGTTCTCGCGGAGCTTCACCGGGTGCTCGCCGCTGTCGCGGAGCATCGTCGCGGCGCCGATGGCGGACTGGACGATCAGGTCGTGGGCCTTGTCGCGGGGCAGGCCGAGCAGGATGCCGGCGTCCGTCATGGCTTCGACCAGGTAGAAGAAGTAGGCCGGGCCGGAGCCGGAGAGGGCGGTGCAGGCGTCCTGCTGGGACTCGGGGACGCGGAGCGTCTTGCCGACGGCGCCGAAGATCTCCTCGGTGTGGGCGAGGTGGTCGGCGGTGGCGTGGGTGCCGGCGGAGATGACGGACATCGCCTCGTCGACCAGTGCGGGGGTGTTGGTCATGACGCGGACGACCGGGGTGCCGCTGGCGAGGCGCTCCTCGAAGAAGGAGGTGGGGATACCGGCGGCGCCGCTGATGATCAGGCGGTCGGCCGGGACGTGCGGGGCGAGTTCGTCGAGGAGGGTGCCCATGTCCTGCGGTTTGACCGTGAGGATCAGGGTGTCGGCGGTCTTGGCGGCTTCCGGGTTGGTGACCGGGGTGACTCCGTAGCGGGTGCGGAGTTCGTCGGCCCGCTCCTGGCGGCGGGCGGTGACCAGGAGGTCGGCCGGGGCCCAGCCGGCGCGGATCATTCCGCTGAGCAGGGCTTCGCCGATCTTGCCGGTGCCGAGGACTGCGACTTTCTGGCTCATGCGGTCAGTCTGGCACCGGGTCGAGGGGGACAGGGTCGCTGTCCGGTGGTCGGGACGTGGGCCGGCGAGTGTCACTCCGGTCGGGGCTAGGCAGTCCTGCGCCTCAGGGTCGCCGCACCCAGGCCCAGGACCAGCAGGGCGCAGCCGGCCACGATCAGCGCGTCCCGGACGAAGGTCGCCGTCATGTCGGTGTGCCTGAGGACCTCGTTCATGCCGTCGACGGCGTAGGACATGGGCAGGACGTCGGAGATGGCCTCCAGGACGGGGTGCATGTTGTCGCGCGGGGTGAACAGGCCGCAGAGGAGGAGCTGGGGGAAGATCACGGCCGGCATGAACTGGACGGCCTGGAACTCGGAGGCCGCGAAGGCCGAGACGAACAGGCCGAGGGCGGTGCCGAGGAGGGCGTCGAGGAGGGCGACGAGCAGCAGGAGCCAGGGGCTGCCGATGACGTCGAGTCCGAGGAACCAGACGGCGAGGCCGGTCGCGAGGGCGGACTGGATGATCGCGAGGGTGCCGAAGGCGAGGGCGTAGCCGGCGATGAGGTCGCCTTTGCCGAGGGGCATGGCGAGGAGGCGTTCGAGGGTGCCGGAGGTGCGTTCGCGCAGGGTGGCGATGGAGGTGACCAGGAACATCGTGATCAGCGGAAAGATCCCGAGGAGGGAGGCGCCGATGCCGTCGAAGGTGCGTGGGCTGCCGTCGAAGACGTAGCGCAGCAGGAGGAGCATCACGCAGGGGATGAGGATCAGCATCGCGATGGTGCGTGGATCGTGGCGGAGTTGGCGCAGGACCCGGGCGGCGGTGGCGGTGGTGCGGGGGAGGCTGAGGGCGCTGGTGGGGGCGGGCGCGGGGCCGGCCGTGGGTGTGGTGGTCGTGGTCATCGCGTGGGCTCCTTGGTGCGGCTTGCCTGGACGGCCTGGTCGACCAGGTGGAGGAAGGCGGCCTCGACCGTGTCGGAGTGCGTGCGGGTGCGCAGGGCCTCGGGGGTGTCGTCGGCGAGGATCTCGCCCTGGCGCATGAGGAGGAGGCGGTGGCAGCGCTCGGCCTCGTCCATGACGTGGGAGGAGATGAGGAGGGTGGCGCCGCGGCGGGCGGCGATGTCGTGGAAGAGCTCCCAGAGGTCGCGGCGCAGGACGGGGTCGAGGCCGACGGTGGGTTCGTCGAGGACGAGGAGTTCGGGGGTGCCGAGGAGGGCGACGGCGAGGGAGACGCGGCTGCGCTGGCCTCCGGAGAGGTTGCCGGCGAGGGAGTCGGCGTGGGTGGTGAGGTCGACGTCGGTGATGGCCTGGGTGACGTCGGAGCGGCGGCGGTCGGCGGCGGCGCGGCCGGGGTTGAGGATCGCGGCGAAGTAGTCGAGGTTCTGGCGGACGGTGAGGTCGTCGTAGACGGAGGGGGCCTGGGTGACGTAGCCGATGCGGGTGCGGAGGGTGGGGTGGCCCGCGGGTCGGCCGAGGACGTCGAGGGTGCCGGTGACCTTGGCCTGGGTGCCGACGATGGAGCGGAGCAGGGTGGATTTACCGCAGCCCGAGGGGCCGAGGAGGCCGGTGATCTGGCCGCGGGGGACATCGAAGGCGAGGTGGTGCAGGACGGTGCGGGTGCCTCGGACGACGGTGAGGTCGCGGGCGTGGACGGCCTGGTCGGTGGTGCTGGTGGCTGCGGTGCCGACGGCTGTCGTGCCGGTGTCTGCGTTGCCGGGTGGGTCGGGCACTTTATTCATCATGCGATGAATAATGCTCCCGCCACCGCATCGCGTCAAGCTCGGTGCGCGGGACGGCGCAGGCGCGTGGTGGCGTGATCGGAGGCCGATGATCCGGTTGCGCGCCTCCAAAGCCCTCCGATCAGCGCGCCAACCCGCTGCGCGATCAACTGCCTTTACCGACAATGGATTTCAGTGCCGCCCACTCCCCCGGAGCGGCATGCCCACGCATCTCCCGCTCGCTTCGCAACCGGAGGTGCTCCGCTCATGCGCTGTCGCGTAGGCAAGGCCGATCTGTTCGCTTCTCTTGTCGTGTTTCTCGTGGCGCTGCCCCTGTGCGTGGGCATCGCCATCGCCTCCGGGGTGCCGGCCGAACTGGGGCTGGTCACCGGGATCGTCGGCGGGCTGGTAGCCGGCGCCCTGCCGGGCAGCAGCCTCCAGGTGAGCGGTCCGGCGGCGGGACTGACCGTGCTGGTCTACGAGGCCGTGCACCGGTACGGCGTGGAGGCGCTCGGAGTGCTGGTGCTCGGGGCCGGGCTGGTGCAGCTCGGGCTCGGGGCGCTCAGGCTCGGGCGGTGGTTCCGGGCCGTGTCCATGGCGGTCGTGCAGGGGATGCTCGCCGGGATCGGGCTCGTGCTGGTCGCCACGCAGGTGTACGCGCTGGGTGATGTGACGACACCGGCGGGCGGCCTGGAAAAGCTCGGCGGGTTGGTGGCGCTGCCCGGGCGGGTGGATCCGCCAGCGTTGTCAGTGGGGGCTGTCACCATGGCCGTACTGCTGCTGTGGCCTCGATGGCGGCGGGGGGCTCGGCTGGTGCCGGCGCCGTTGGTCGCGGTCGCGCTGGCGTCGGTGGTGACCGGGGTGGGCGACCTGGCGGTGCGGCGGGTCGAGGTGCAAGGGCTGGTGGATGCCGTACGGCTGCCGCGGGCGGCGGATCTCGGGCGGCTGACGGAAGTGGGGGTGATCGGGACCGTCGTGGCGTTCGCGTTGATCGCGTCGGCGGAGTCGCTGTTCAGCGCGGCGGCGGTGGACCGGCTGCACGCGGGTCGGCGGACGGACTACGACCGGGAGTTGATGGCGCAGGGCGCGGGGAACGCGGTGTGCGGGCTGCTGGGGGCGTTGCCCATGACGGCGGTGATCGTGCGCAGTGCGGCTGGGGGTCCCCCCTCTGGGGGAGTGCAGGCGGGGGCCAGGACGAAGGCCTCGCGGGTGCTGCACGGGCTGTGGCTGTTGCTCTTCACCGTCGTGGTGCCGGGGCTGCTCGGGCTGATCCCGGTGGCGGCGCTGGCCGCGCTGCTGGTGCACGCCGGGTGCAGGCTCGTGCCGGTGCGGGAGGTGCGGGTGCTGTGGCGGGGGCATCGGGGCGAGGTCCTGGTGCTCGGGGTGACGGCGGGGGCGATCGTCGTCGGGAACCTCTTCGAGGGCGTGCTGGTGGGGCTGGCGCTGGCCGTGGCCAAGACCGCGTGGGACATCAGCCATGTGCATGTGGAGACCGAGGACCGGGGGGAGGCGGGGATCGTCGTACGGGTGCTGGGGCATGCCACGTTCCTGCGGCTGCCGAAGCTGCTGGACGAGTTGGAGGCCTTGCCGCGGGACCGTGAGGTGCGGTTGGAGTTGGGTGGGCTCCGGCATGTGGACCACGCGTGCGCGGCGGCTCTGGAGGGGTGGGCCGCCGCGCGCGGTCAGGCGGCGGCGACCAGCAGTTCGACGTCGTAGGTCTCCTCCACGGTGCCGTCCGGGAAGACCTCCTGCAGGATCCGCCGCTCCTCGGTGAGGAAGACGCCCGTGTGTTCCTCACCGGCCACCAGGAAGATCGAGTGGCTGCCGATGTTGGCGAGGTGGGTGTCCAGGGGCACGCGGCGGCTCCAGCGGACCACCCGGTGGGCGAACTCCAGCCGGCCGCTGGGGTCGGCGAGGGTGGAGCGGGAGGGGGCGCCGTTCACCTCGGCGGCCGGGTTGGCGCCGTAGTCCCTGAAGTGCTCGGCGACCCGGCCGACCTGTCCGGCGATCCACGGCACGTCGAGGGCGTAGGTGTTCCACCACAGCACCAGCGCGCCGCCCGGCCGCAGCACCCGTACGGCTTCCGGGACCGCGCGGGCGGTGTCGGTCCAGTGCCAGGACTGGGCGTAGGTCACGAAGTCGACGGAGTCCGTGCGCAGCGGGAGGTCGTTGCCGTCGCCCCTGACGATCGGCAGGTCGGGGTGGAGGTGCCGGAACTGCTCGGCCATGCCGTCACCGGGTTCGACCGCGACGACCTCGGCGCCACGGGCGTGCAGCAGCGCGGTCGCTATCCCGGTGCCGGCCCCGATGTCCGCGACCCGGGCGCCCGCGAGGGTTCGGCCGGAGAGTTCCTCGATCGCATCGAAGAGGGCGGGTGGGTAGGAGGGGCGGTTGGCGGCGTACTGGGCTGCGGCGGCGTTGAAGGAGTGGGCCCGGCTGGTGTGGGAGGAAGCGGTCATGAGGCCATGGTGGCCGGGGTGGGCGTCAGGAGGGGGTGAGTTTCTGGTGAGAGGTGGGAGGTCGGGTGGGGGAAGGGGTGCGGGCCTGGGGTCTCCTGCGCCTCTGCCGCGGCTCTGCTGCGGCCCTGCCGCATAGGCGCGACCAGCAGCGACGGGGGGGACGCGACCGCCCGACTGCTCCTGCGTGCCCGGGCACCTTCAGCGGTGGCGCTTCTTCTTCGACGGGTTCCCGGTGCGGCGGGCACCCCGCTTCTCGTGCCGGCGGAGGGCCGCCTCGTACTCCTGCCGGTGCAGTTTCTCGCCCGGCGCCTCGGTGAGGGAGCGGAGGAAGTACGCGAGGAGGGACCCCACGAACCCGATGGCGAGCAGGCCGCGGAGGGAGGCCTGGCGGTCGGGGTCGGGGCGGTTGGCGAAGCCGTCCCAGGTGGTGCGGAAGGCCAGCGCGCTGCAGATGGCGAACATCGCGATGACGAGGACGGTCACGAAGCTGCCGGTGTCGGCGATCTGGAGACCCTCGTAGGCGAAGCGGAGGATCAGGCAGGAGGCGACGGCGGCGGCGAGCGAGCCCACGGCCACGCCGACGCGGCGGAGGGCGTAGCCATGGTCGTGGTCCACCCAGGTCGTGCCGAAGAAACGGATCGGCTCGGGGCGGGGGCCGCCCTCGGGGGAGCCCGCGGGGATGTCCTGGGTGCCGGATTCGTCGCTCACGGGACGATTATGGCTCCGGGCGGTGTGCGGGACGGGGGCGGGCTCCCTCGGGGGTCAGGTCAGCCGCAGCGTGAGGCCACGTAGCCGTCGCTGCCGGTGTGGACATTGGTGTCCGAGACGAACTCGCCGTTGGCGATGTTGTCCCAGATGTTCGACGTGCCGTAGTAGCCGGTCACCGTCTCGCCCGGTGTCTGGCAGTAGATCGCCACCTTCGCGCCCTCGGGAAGCACCCGGACGATGCTGTACTGCGTTCCCGGACCGCGGCGGACGTTCAGACGCTGTCCCGGCGCGGTGTCGTAGTAGTGGACGGCCGCCTCGGCGTGGGCGGCGCCCACCATGAGGAAGGCGCAGGCCAGGCCCGCCAGCGTGACGGATCTGCGTTTCAGGGCTGTCATGAGGATTCCCCCCGGGCGAGGCTCAGGAACAGCGGTCGGCCACATAGCCGTCGCTGCCGGTGAGTACGTAGGCGTCGGAGACGTACTGGCCGTTGCTGACGTTGTCCCAGATGTTGCTCGTGCCGTAGGGGCCGGACACCGACGTGCCCGGGGTCTGGCAGTAGATCGGCACCTTGGAGCCTTCGGGCAGCACCCGCACGACGCTGTAGCCCGTGCCGGGGCCGCTGCGGACGTTGAGCCGGACTCCGGGTGCGACCGAGTAGTAGCGAACGGATGCCGTGGCCGTCCGGGCCTCGGCAGCCTCCACGCCATCGGTCTCTTCGACGCGGTCAACAGACATGACGATCCTCCCCCGTTGGTCCCCATGACTGCCATGGGGACCCGTTGATACCCCTGAATCACGCCATGAAACACATGTACGCAACTCGCACGCGGACACTAGCAAGCCGCCTCTGTCCCGTACGAGTCATCGACTAGGCTCCGTGCGTCGCGCGCGCGAACATCAGCACGGGGGTGGTTCCATGGCGCCACAGGGCAACACCGGAGCGGGCGCGGAAGCGGAACTTCCCGAGTACGCCGGTCACTACCGGCTGGAGTCATGCCTGGGGTCCGGCGGGATGGGTGTCGTGCATGTCGCGCGCAGCACCTCGGGGATGAAGCTCGCGGTGAAGATCGTCCATGCCGAGTTCGCCAGGGATCCCGAGTTCAGGGGGCGTTTTCGGCAGGAGGTGGCCGCGGCGCGGAAGGTGAGCGGGGCGTTCACCGCCTCCGTCGTCGACGCCGATCCCGATGCCGAACGGCCCTGGATGGCCACGCTGTTCATCCCCGGTCCGACGCTCTCCGACGAGGTGAAGCGGAACGGCCCCATGGAACCGGCCCAGTTGCGGCGGCTGATGGCGGGGCTGGCCGAGGCGCTGCGTGACATCCACCGGGTCGGGGTGGTCCACCGGGATCTCAAGCCCAGCAACGTGCTGCTCGCCGAGGACGGGCCGAAGGTCATCGACTTCGGCATCTCTCGGCCAAAGGACAGCGAACTGCGGACCGAGACGGGGAAGTTGATCGGGACTCCACCGTTCATGGCGCCGGAGCAGTTCCGGCGGCCGAGGGAGGTCGGGCCCGCGGCGGACATCTTCGCGCTGGGTTCGGTCATGGTGCATGCGGCGACCGGGCGGGGGCCGTTCGACTCCGACAGTCCGTATGTCGTGGCCTACCAGGTCGTGCACGACGAGCCGGACCTGAGCGACGTACCGGCGAATCTCGCGCCGCTCATCGTGCGGTGTCTCGCCAAGGAGCCCGAGGACCGGCCGACGCCGGACGAGTTGATGCGGGAACTGCGGTCGGTGGCGGCCTCGTACGACACGCAGGCGTTCATACCGGCGCAGCGCACGGAGGAACGACCCGAGCGCGAGCCGGAGCCGGAGCCCGAACCCAGGCCCAGGGAGCAGGCGGCACGAACCAGGAGACGCCCCTCCAAAAAGGCGGCCCTGGTCGCCATCGCGGTGGGGCTCGTCCTGGCCGGCGTCCTCGCCTCCGTCCAGTGGCTCGGCGACGGTGCCGGCGCCGTGGCCAAGAGCGGCGGCGAACCCACGTCCACCGCTTCCCCGTTCGCCGGCTGGGCGAGGAAACCGGTGCCGAAGGGCACGGGTACGGCGCAGTGCTCGTACGGTGCCACGCAGTTGCTCTGTGCGCAGCCGGGTGTGGTCTTCGCCCTGGATCCGGCTGACGGCGCCCTGCTGTGGCGGCACTCCGTCTTCGAGTCGAAGCCGAGCGAACCGCCGGCCGTCGTGGGCGGTCTGGTCCAGCCCATGGTCGACGAGGGGCGGCGCCTCGAAGCGCTCGACCCCGCCTCGGGCAAGGCGCGTTGGCGGCGCACCCTGCCCGCGCACCACGGCATGCAGCTCGCGGGAGGAACGCTCCTGCTGACCCTCCTCGACGGCACGGTCACCGGTGTGGACGCCGCTACGGGCGACACCGGGTGGAGCCATCGGATACCGGGTCAGCCCCTGCCGACCTTCGTCTCGTTCCCCGGTGACCCGCTGGCCTACGCCATGAACCTCTCGGCCGATGCCTCGACCACACAGGTCACCGCGGTGGACCCGGCCACGGGTGACGTGCGCTGGGAGGCGCGGCTCAGCGGAAACGTGACACCCGTGGGCGTGCACGACGGATCCGTCTTCTTCCTCTCCACGAACGAGGTGTACGGCGACACGGACGCCGTCGTGCGCTACACCCCGGCGACCAGGTCCACGCGCCGGGTGAAGCTCCCGGTGGCACGGTCCGACGCCCAGGCCACGGTGCACGGGAACACGGTCTTCGTGCTGGCGACGAGCGGCGCGCTGGACGCTGTCGACACGGAGACGGGCAAGCGCCTCTGGAATCTCGAGACATCCGTGAGCCGGGGTTCCGTACCGGTCACCGACGGCCGCCACGTGTACTTCACCACGGCTGACGGACGGCTGCTCGCCGTTGAAGCCGCCAACGGCCGGCTCGTCGGGCAGACCCCGGCACGCCTCGGCTCGAACTCGGGCACGGTCGCCGGTGCGCTCCCCCACCCCGTCCTCGCCGACCACCACGTCTACGCCACCGCCCCCGACGGCACCGTGTTCGCCGTGGACGCCCGGGACCCGTCGGCCTGGTGACGCCGTAGTCC
>NZ_JBHUXV010000204.1:0-10226 GCF_042669125.1 Streptomyces sp. NPDC057253
GTCCAGCGACGGACCTGCCGGACGGTCAACTGTCGCTCGCCGACGACGAGGAGCCTGCGCTGCAACGGTGAGCGCGGCGGCACGGCCGAGATCCGGGACGAGGCCCCAGGCCCGTCCCGGATCTCTTTCATGGGCCCGACGGTCGCCGTCCTTTGTCCTGCGCCGTGCCGCCGGGCGGGTCGGGGAGCCTTTTCAGCGTGGCCGCCGATCGGGTCAAGGCGGTTCTGGGTCCGCACCGCACGAGGCTCCCGTGCCGTTGAGGGAGGTGTTCGACGCCTCAACTCGGCGGCACTGGAGCCTCGTTCGTTCCCTGGTCAGCCTGACGCGCCTGCGGCGGCACGACACCCTCGCCGAACTCGCGGCCGGTTTCGGTATCTCCGTCGGCACCGCGCACGCCTGCACGGCAGCCGTCATCGCCCTGCTCGCCGACCGCGCGCCCGGGCTCCTGCCGAGCCCGCGCGAAGCCGACCCCGACTGCGTGCTGCTCGACGGCACCCTCGCGGAGTGCGACCGGGGCGGCGACAGCCGGACCGAAATTCTCTGAAAACCGCCGTCAGCAGGGCGTCGACGTGCAGGTGGTGACTGATCCACTCGGCCGGATGCACGGGGATGGGGACGCCTTGTCGTTCGCGGTCCGGGGGATCCGGTCAGGTCGTGCGCGCGGCCGGGCAGGGCGGGCGAGATCCAGACCGACCGCCCCTACATCGGAGCCGGCCCAGGCGTGACAACACCACGCAGACACCCGTCCGGATGCGACCTCACACCAACCCTCCTATCCGGCCGGCTCGTCGCTACGCGCTTCCGGCAGCTCCCGTACGACTGTGTCCACCAGGGCCGCCACCGTTTCTCCGTAGAGCGGTCCCGTATCGGGATGGGCGCGGATGACGGATCTGGTGTACCGAAGCAGTGCCACGCTGTCGCGCAGGAGCGACAGTCTGCCTCTGGCCAGGAGCGGGAGAGCGAGGCTGCGGATGCCGTCCCACCGGGTCTGCGCGAGCCAGGCCGACGCGGCTCGGGCAGCCCCCCGCAACACCTCGTCGTCCCGCTGATGGTGCCTCTCGAGGAGCCGGAAGGCTCGGTCAGCCAGTTCCTGGGCGTAGGGGGCGTTCCTGCTCCAGGACTGAGCGGCACGGCTGAGCGCTTCGTGGGCCTCTTCAGGGCGACCCAGCCACAGCGACGTCAACGCAAGTCCGGCCCATGCCCACGCGTAGTCGGGATCCAGGGACACCGCACGTTGGAGGTCGGGCAAAGCTTCCTCGTAGCGGCCCGCTCCCCAGCGCACCCATCCCCGCGCGGCGGCCTGCCACTCGCCGTCGGGTGACAACTCCACCGCACGCTCGAGGTCTTCGAGAGCGGCCTCGTCCTGGTTCAGCCGAAAGTACGCCCACCCCCGCCATGTCCGCGCCCATGCGTCGGTCGGATCGGCGTCCAGCGCGAGGTCGAAGGCCTGGATCGCTTCGGCGGCGTGCCCGAGTCTGCAGAGCAGGAAGCCTCGCCTGGCGTGCACGCGGGCTTTGTCAGGCTCGAGAGCGAGGGCGCGTCGGAGGTCGTCGAGTGCTTCGTCGATCTGGTCGGCGGCAAAGCGGCATTCGGCTCGTTCGAGCAGAACCCACACCGAATTCGGATGCCTTGCCGCCGCCTCGTCGAAGCCTGCGAGCGCCTCGGGGAGAAGACCCTTCCGGCACAGGAGACGAGCCCGGTAGATGCGGGCACCGACATGGCCGGGCGCTGCGTGCACAGCGCCGTCGTAATCGGCGAGCGCGGCCGCGTCCCTGCCCGAAGCTTCGAACGTCAATCCGCGTTGAATCAGCGCCTGGGCGTTGTCGGGAGCTTGTGTCAGAACGCGGTCGAGGTCCGCCAGTGAGTCCTGATGACGTCGCATCAGCCTGAGGACAACACCTCGGCGTACCAGCGGGTCTGCGTTCTCGGGCTCGAGGGCGACCAGGCTGTTGACGTCTTCCAGGCATTGTTCCAAACGGTTGGCGAGTTGGTGCAACCAAGCCCGTTCCGACAGGGCGGCCACCTGGTGTGTGCCGTCCAGCCGGCCGTCTTCGAGGAGGAGTCCGAGGAAGGCCGAGCAGTCCTGAGACTCGTTCTGAACGGTCGCGGCCAGCGTCCGTCCGATCAGGCGCACCTGGGGCGTGGCTGAGTCCTCTCCGGCCTGCACGATCGCCTCGGCGATACGCCGGGCCATGACAGGACCCACCTCGGCTGCCCGCACCGCCGCGTGCAGCGCCTCGGCCAGCACGCCGTCCCGCTGCCCGCACAGCATGTGGTAGACCTCCTCGACGGCACAGTCCTGCCATTGAGGGTCCCACCAGCCCTCCGTCGTGTCCTGGTGCTGCTCGTCACGCCAGCCACGCCAGGCGCGTTCCAGCTGTCGGTGCTGCGCCCGCCAGCGTTGCGGCGAGCGGGTGCGCTCCAGCCGGACCATCGCGGTGCGCACCACCTCGTGGTAGTGGCAGCTTCCGGCGTCGTCCTGGACGAACGGCATGCCTCGGAGCCATTCGTACAACTCCACGGCGGACTGCCCGCCGAGGAGAACGTCCACGACATCCTGGTTCACTGTCCTGGGCAACGCGCAGGCCAGAGCCGCGCTACGCCGTGACTGCTGTGACTCCCACTTGAGGAATCGGTCCACGGCATCTCCTGCGGAGTCCCCGACTTGGGAAATGTCGCCCGGTCGGCTTTCCGCGAGGGTGGCGACGAGCACCGGCAGACGGCCGGTGACCGCGAGGATCACCTCGACTACGGGTGGGTCCGTCACTCCCTTGTCGGCCAGCAGTCTTCTGGCCTCCTCTTCCGTAAACGGCAGTAGCGGCAGGTACTCCATGGCATCCAGGTACGGAGCCCAGGCCCCCGGGGGCAGGCGGTGCTGACCCGCGACGGTGACCACCAGGTTCGCCGGCAGGTCACCGTACCGGCCCTCAACCAGGTCGAGCAGCCACGTGCCGAGGAACACCTCGGTGCGCTCGTAGGTGTCGAAGAACAAGGCGAGCCAAGGGACTTCACGGGAGAGCCGTTGTAAGAGCTCCACGAACGGCGGAGTGAGCGTTTCGGCGGGCCCGAACGGGGCGATGTCGGCGGCATGGCCACGTTCGTTGAGGAGCGCTCCCACTCGATGAGCGGCCTGGCTTACCTCCTGGGCCGACACGGCCCCGGCCAGAGGACCGACGACAGGCAGGCTCTGCACGACGGCGAGGCCCACGCCGGCCGCGATCCTGCCCGCAGCGGACGAACCCTCAGCAGCCGAGTCCGCCGGCGCCTGTGCGTCTCGCAGTTGATGACGGTACGAGGCCAGCGCTTTGTCGAATTGCTTCGCCGCGCTCCCCGGAGCCAATTGCCGGACCACTGACTCCAACGTGGCGACAAGCCCCTCTGACTTCTCATCAGCCCGTGCGGTCATTGCACCCGCATCGTCTCGGGCCACACGCTGGAACTGCTCCACCAAGAGGGTCTTGCCCACCCCCGCGTCACCGTGGATGTTGAACAGAAAGCGTCGTCGCTCGTCGTCCGGTTCAGTCGTGAAGTTGCGCCGAAAGTCCGCGAGTTCTGCCCTGCGCCCCACGAACCCGGCCCGCCGACGACGGCGTATCAACTCCTGCATGCTCGGGCTTTCAGTCACCGCCTGCCCCCGCCCTCCTCGTCCTTCGTCCACTGTGGCAGGGGCTCACGACCCCTTGCTGAGCCTTTGCAGCAGAAGCATCCCGGATGCCTGGTTCACGCGACTTCCGGAGAGACCTCTTGAGGCGAGCCACCCCCACCGGGTGCGCGCGTGGACGGGTACCGGCTTGCAGACGGGGTCGAGCAGGCGGGGTCGGGACGTGGCCGGGCGCGCAGAGCGTGGGAGCGGGCGTTGCGGACTCCTACGCCTTCACCCGGTCGGCGGCCAAGCTGAAAGGCTCTCTACGTCGTTCTGTGGGGCGCGGTGTCATCCCCGGCGGCGAGCCGTGCGATCGGGGCGGGCGGGGCCGCGGCCGGCAGGTCGACCCGAAGCAGCGCGCCACCGCGTGGGGAGCGGGCGACGCCGGCTCGGCCGCCGTGGGCGTCGACGACCCGCTGCACGATCGACAGCCCCAGACCGGATCCCGGCAACGCCCGGGCGCTGTCGGCACGGTAGAACCGGTCGAACACCCGCGGCACGTCGGCCGCGTCGATGCCCGGTCCGGCGTCGTCGACCTCGAGCACCGCCGACGCGCCCTCGGCACGGAGCCGGACCTGGACCGGCTGGTCCGCGGGGGACCACTTGCCGGCGTTGTCGATGAGGTTGAGCACCGCCCGCTGGAGCGCAGCGGGACGCCCGCTCACCCACACCGACGTCACGTCGAGCGCGACCTCGATGTCGGGCACGCGAGAACGTGCCCGGATCGCGGCGGCCGCCACCACGTCGGCGAGGTCGAGCAGCTCGGTGCTCTCGTCGCTGACGTCACCGCGCGCCAGGTCGGTCAGCTCGGCGACGAGGGTGCTCAACTCGGTCACCTGGGCGCCGAGATCGTCGAGCAGCCGGGTCCGGCTCTTCGCCGGGAGTGCGCTGTCCAGGGTGCCGCGCCGGTCAAGCCGGATCAGCAGCTCGACGTTGAGGCGCAGGCTGGTGAGCGGTGTCTTGAGCTCGTGGGCGGCGTCCTCGGCGAGCAGCCGCTGGGCCCGCCGGGAGTCCCGGAGCGCGGCGAGCATGTCGTTGATCGACTGGATCAGCCGCCGGATCTCCCCACCGCCCTCGTCCGGGATGTCGGCGTCAAGATCCCTGGTGTGCGCGACACGTACCGCGGCGGCGGTCAGCCGGTCGATCGGTGCCAGCCCGGTCCGTGCCACGGTCCGCCCGACAAGAGCGCCGCCGACCACGCAGAGCAGCCCGATCAGCAGCATGCCGAACCCGAACCGGTTGATCGGGCTGTCGTCGGCGACCTGGGCCACCTGGACCGCGCCGTCGCCCGCCCGCAGCGTGTAGATGGCGTAGCCGTCCTCGTCGCTGTCGTTCGACTCCATCAGGTCGGCCGACGCGCCCTGCGCCACGCGCCCAGCTTGCTCGCTGACCGGGGGCAGCGTGGGTTGGCCGGCCGGCGTCCGGATCGAGCCGTCGGGCAGGATGACCCGCACCAGCCGACCGGATCCGGGATACGGAGGTAGCTGGACCTGCGCCAGACCCGCGCGCTCCGCGTTCGCCGCCAGGACGCGGGAGTCGGCGCGCAGCTGATCCTCGTAGGTCTTCTGCAGCTCCCAGCCCATCAGCTGGCTGGCCACCTGGAAGGCCAGGAACACGCTGACGGCGATGGCTGTCGCCGCGATCACCGTCAGCCTGGCCCGCAGGGACCGCCGGCGCCACCATCGGGTCAGCCGGCGCGGTTCCCGGCCGGGCCTGCTCACGGAGGAGTCTCCCGCAACGTGTATCCCAGGCCGCGCAGCGTGTAGATCAATCGCGGCTCACCGTCGGCCTCCAACTTGCGGCGCAGGTAACTCACGTATACCTGGAGGTTGTTGGCGGTGGCGCTCATGTCGAAGCCCCAGATCGCCTCGAACAGCACGTCGCGGGTCACGACCCGGGTCGCGTTGCTCATGAGGACCTGCAGCAGGGAGAACTCGGTCCGGGTCAGCCGCAGCGGCCGTTCGCCCCGCCACGCCTCGAACCTGTCCGGATCGAGCCGGACGTCGGCGAACGACAGGATCTGCGACTCCCCGTCGGTCGGCGTGCGCCGGCGCAGCAGGGCCCGCACCCGGGCCAGCAACTCCTCGGTGGCGAACGGCTTGGGCAGGTAGTCGTCGGCGCCCGCGTCCAGCCCCGTGACCCGGTCGGAGACCTGGTCACGGGCGGTCAGCATCAGCACCGGCAGATCCCGACCCGCGGCCCGCAACCGCCGACAGGTCTCCAACCCGCCGAGGCGGGGCATCATCACGTCGAGGATCAGCAGATCCAGCGTGTCGCCGTCGGCCCCACTGAACCCGTCGAGCACGGCGAAACCGTTGGCGACGGTGCTGGTGTCGTAACCCTCGACCTGGAGCACCCGCGCCAGCGACTCACGGATGGCCGCCTCGTCATCCGCGATCATGATCCGCACGCCGGCCCGCCCCCTTCCAGTCGATGTTTTTGCCGTTCATTGTCCCCGATCAACCTGAGGCCAGTGTTAGAGCGTTGCTGGGGACGGCGCTCTTACGGATACCTAAGCCGGTCTTGCCTTCCAGGCGTGGGTCCGAGCTGGTCTTTCGTAGCATGGGCGGGCCAAGGGTTCTGGGTGTGGCTGTGAGCTTGTCGCCGTGATCAGACTTCGCGAAAATGGCTCTGTCCGCAGTTCCGTGAACCCGTTCAGAAGGACCGGAAGATCCCCTCGAGATCATCGTGAGCCCATGCCGCAAACTCCTCGAAGCCCAGATTCCCGATGCTCAGGTTCGCGTGGACCTCGTGGAGGCTTCCGGGGATGATGCGGAAATCACGACCGAACTCGGTCAGTTGTTCGTAGTCTGCTTCGTCCACGCATTCCTCCCGCGTCAGCGTGGTGACCGCCAGTAGCGGGTCGCTCTTGGCCTGCATGGTTGTACGGTCGGCAAGAAAGACGACGGCCACGCTGTCGTCGCCGCGGACTGCCGTCAGCACCTCGTCAACGGTCGCCCCTGACCAGGCCGGATCGTCGATGGGATGTCCGCCTCGTACTGTCTGTCTCCCCAGGGCTCCGTCAGTGCCGCCGCCACGTCCTGGCACACCTGGTCGTCGAGGTAGTCGGTTCTGACGACCAGGGCATCGAACTCATCTCGGCCCGTGACGGCGGGCAACGCTCTCATGGATCATTCTCCTCGGTAACGATCGGTGAGCCTTGCCCGACTGTGTCATGGGCCGTTCCCGAGGATGCGGGTTCGGAGGAGTTCGAACGAGGCTCGACTGTACATAGCCCGCTTGAGTGTCCTCACCCGGTTCACGTTTCCCCCGACGGCTCCTGAGCTCCAGGACAGGGTCAGGCAGGCGGTCAGCCGACGCCGTCACCGCCGGGCTCACCCTCACCTGGAGCTCCGGCGCCGTCGAAGGCTACGTGAACCGGGTGAAAACGCTCACACGAGCCATGTATGGCCGAGCCTCATTCCAACGCCTGCCGACGCGCATCCTCGGCCAGCCATGAGGATCCGAGAGCAGGGCATACAGTCATGACCCATGAAGTCGCCGCAACCCACGGATCCGCAAGCCGAGGCCGCACAAGGCCGTATCGCTCTATGGCTCGACCAGGAGGACTTGCGGTGGCTGGCGCAGCACTGCTGTTGCGCAGACGACGCACCCGACGAAGACAAGGACCGCTGCGGACGGCTCCGCTTCCGGGCTAGCGCAGCCCTGCACAAGCATCAGCACTCGTCATGAGGACGTAGGCCGTCACGGAACTGCGGCCAGATCCGCGGAATCCCCGCGGCCGATCGTCGCCTCAGTGTGTTCGCTGGCAAATCGAGTGGGGAGCGTAGACCGCGCCCTGCCGGTGCTGGAGCGGAAAGCACATTGTGGACTTCCTCCACCGACTTGACCTTGGCGAGTCGAGTTCGGTGGCCGAGCTGTTCTCGCTCGACGGTGTCTGGCACTGGCCTTTTGGAAACCGGCAGATTGGGGGGCGCGAGGCTCTGCGCGCCTACCTCGCCTCTCGCCCAAAGGACAGGCTGTCGCGCCGTCTGATGACGAACATCCTGGTCACGGTGGAGTCTGAGGCGACAGCGCGGGCGGTCTCGTATGTGACGACATACCGGGTCGATGGCTACTCAGGTGGAATGGTCGAGCCCCGGCTCCCGGCGAACGTCGGCCACTACGAGGACGTCTTCCGCAAGATTGACGGCGTCTGGTTCCTCGCCGGCCGCACTGTCTTCCTCCCCTTCGGTGGTGGAATGGAACGGCTCCCCCTGGCGGATGCATCGTCCGCTGGACGACTCCGCTGTCGCCCCAGCGACCGTCAGGTCGCCGGGCCCTGGTGATCGGTGAGGGGCAGCCGACCCGGGCGCGAAGGACGTGGTCGATTTCGGCGACCAGTTCGCTGACGGTGATGTTGAGGATCGCCTCGGCGCGTTCCATGGGCTGGTAGCCCACCTCGTCGACCACGAGGACGCTCGGTCGCAGGTAGGTGTCGAGTTTGTTGACCAGGCGGCCTGCCGCTTTGGCGGCTTTGAGGTTGTGGACCATGTCGTCGAGGCTGGTGAAGTAGGTCGAGTAGCCGGCCCGGCAGGCCGCGACCGGGAGAGGGACGGCGATATGCGTCTAGCCCACCCCGGGCGGCACCAGCAGGGCGGCGTTCGCCTTGCCGTCGACGAAGGAGAGGTCGGCGAGGTCTTTGACTTTGCGCGGGGTGAGCTCGGGTTGGAAGGAGAAGTCGTAGCCCATCTTCGCCTCGTCGGCCCGGCGGGTGTACGCACTGATGGTTTCCGCGAGGTGGGGCAGGCCGAGCTTGCCGGCCGTGGGGCGGATGCGGTTGCCGGTCAGCTCGCTCAAGACGGCTCATCCGTCGGGACGTTGGTGCTGAAGAGTCGGCTGCCGGTCAGTTGGGCAAAGACCGACAGCGGACGCTACCCGACCTCGCGTTGGGGTGCGGCGGACCGGTTCAACAGAGCTTGCAACGGCCCGATGCGACCGGAAGCGGAGAACTCGCTTCGTGGTGGTTGCGGCTCGTCGCTCGTCGTGGTGCGGCGGTTCTTGCCGGTCGGCAGGCCGTCCCAGTGCTCATCCTGCTTGACGACCACGCCGCGGCCGACCGTCCGCGAATGGCTGGACAGCAGGGTCTTGCCGCTGGCATCAGCCCATTCGGCTCGGCGGTGGAGCTGGACTACGTCCTCACCGGCCCGGGACGGGAGCGCAACGTGTTCAACTCGCCCTTTCCCTGAAGAACTTGGGCGTACGGGGTTGCATGAAGTCCTGCCGGATCCAGGTCCGAAGGGCCTCCTCGTGGATGGCCCTGGACCGCGCTTTCGCAGGGTTCCTCGGAGTCTCAGAGGCCGATGGTGGTCGCAAGGCCGACGGTGTGGGTGCGCAGGAAGTCCTCGTGGTCGCTGACGGTGTCCGGGCCATGGTGGCCGAAGACGTCGAAGAGGACGGCGCCGATGACGGCCGACCACAGGCCGTAGACGCGGGCGATGTTCTCCGAGGGCATCTGGAGGCCGTAACGGTGTCGCAGACGTTCCATGTCGGCGCGGAGGGTGGGGCTGAGTGCCGTGTCGATCTTTTTGAGGTGTCCTGTGCGCCAGGCGTCCTCGGCGATGGCGGCCAGGGCGAGGGCGAAGCGTGTGCCGGGTTCGACGGTGCGGTGGCCGGGGGCGGCGTAGCCGGGTACGGGTGTCCCGTAGAGCAGGGCGAAGCGGGAGGGCTCCTGGGAGGCCCAGGAGCGGAAGGCGAGGACTGCCACTTCGAGTCGTTCGCGGTGGGAACGGTGGGCGGCTGCTTCGAGGGCGGCGTCCACTTCGTCGGCGAGTTCGTCGTAGGCGTCGACGATGAGCAGGGTGATGAGTGCTTCGCGGTCGCGGACGTAGCGGTAGAGCGCGGACGGTACGACGCCGATGTCGCGGGCGACGGCGCGCAGTGACAGGTCGGCCGGGAGCACCGTCTTCAGGTGCTCCCGTCCGATGTGCACGATCTGGGCCATCATCTGCTCACGCGCTGCTTGCCGCGATGTCACCTGGTGCTCACTCCGTAGGGGGTGCTTGGGCGGGGGTGCGGGGTGCCTGCCGGCCGAGGGTTTCGCCGTCGGCCCGGGTGGCGGGGAGAGGCTGTTGTGACTGCTCTTCAGGTCATTGTCGGTCAGCGCGGCGCCGGTGCAGGAGGTGGGCTGCACTGTAGGCGAGGGCGGCGAGGACGATGCCGACGGCGAATGCGGGGTGCATGTCCTTGGTGAGGCTGGGTGCGCGGTCCGGCAGCGCGCTCCACAGGGCGAGTGGGACGGCGTATGCGACGCCGAGCAGGGCCGCCCAGGGCCGGAGGGCTCGTAACCGTGGGTCGCGCAGGGTGAGGTGGACGACGATGATCACCGGGATCACCGCGAGCATGGCGAAGCCGCCCACGATCATGATGGGGATGAGCAGTGCGGAGACGAGGACGGACTTTCGCATCGTCGTGGAGTTGCCTTGGGGGGTGTGCTCGTCGCGGGGAAGCGGCTGGTCGTTCATGAGGTCTCCCTTGGTCGGCAGGTGCGCGGGGTGGTGCGGGCTCACGCAGCGGTCGACGGTGCGGCCTCGCGCCTCAGGACGCGCCACGACTGCCATCCGCGGCAGGCGATGTACGCGAA
>NZ_JBHUXV010000205.1:0-10226 GCF_042669125.1 Streptomyces sp. NPDC057253
GGAGCGAACCGCTCCCGGGGCGCACGTCTGACCTCGGCACTCAGTTGTTCAGATGGTTCAGAGGAAGACCGCGCGCGTCTCCACGAACTCGTCGATGCCCTCGGGGCCGAGCTCCCGCCCGTAACCGGACGCCTTGAACCCGCCGCACGGGATGGCCGGGTCGGTGCCGATGGGGCTGTTGATGGCCACGGTTCCCGTACGGATACGCCGCGCGAACTCCAGGGCGCGCTCGCGGTCACCGCTGTAGACGGCGCCCGCGAGACCGTACCGGGAGTTGTTGGCGATCTCGACCGCCTCGTCCTCGTCCCGGTACGTCAGTACGGTCAGGACCGGACCGAAGATCTCCTCCTGGGCCACCGTCGAGTCGGGCGACACGTCGGTGATGACGGTCGGTGCGATGTACAGGCCGTCCTCCATCCCCTCCGGACGCCCGCCGCCGGTGACGATCGTGCCGCCCTCGGCGCGGGCCGAGTCGATGAAGCCGAGGACCCGGTCGAAGTGCTGCTCGTTGATCATGGGGCCGAGCTGGGTGGCAGGGTCGGCCGGGTCGCCGATGACGGTCTTCTCCAGCGCTGTCGCCAGGGCCCCCACAATCTCGTCCTTGCGCCGCTCGCTGACCACCAGGCGGCTGGGCATGGCGCAGATGGCACCGTTGTTGAGCGGCAGGACGAAGGCCAGGGATCCGGCGACCAGCTCCGCGGGCGCGTCGTCCAGCACCAGGGCAGCGGACTTGCCGCCCAGCTCCAGGGTGACCCGCTTGAGCGAGTCCGCCGCGGAGGCGGCGATGGCCTTGCCGACCGCCGTGCTCCCGGTGAAGGAGATCTTGTCCACCCCGGGATGCCTGGTCAGCGCCCGGGAGCCGTCGGCGTCGGTCGCGATGATGTTGATCACGCCCTCGGGCAGCCCGGCGCGCACCGCCGCGTCCGCCAGGTAGTGCAGGCTCAGCGGCGACTCGGGGGAGGGCTTGAGGATCAGCGTGCAGCCCGCCAGCAGCGCGGAGGGCACCTTGAAGGCGGCGAGCTTCAGGGGTGAGTTCCACGGGATGAAAGCGGCGACTACTCCGATCGGCACCTTCTCCACCAGCACCTTCGCTCCCGACGCGGCGGTGCGCTCCTCGGTGAGGTCGAGGTGTTCGGCGAGGCCGGCGGCATAGCGCAGGAACTGGGGGATGCCCTGGGCGCCGTCGCGGCACATGGCCACGGCGAGCCCGGTCTCGGCCAGGGCCACCTGGGTCAGCGGCTCGATGTCGCGTTCCAGTTCCTCCGCCAGCCTGATCAGGGCGGCGGCGCGCTCGGCGACCGTCATGCGCGGCCACGGCCCCGCGTCGAAGGCGCGGCGCGCGGCCGCCACGGCGTCGTCCAGGTCGGCGGCGCTCGCGAGCGCGGCCCGCCCGAAGACCGCCCGGGTCGCCGGGTTGACGACGTCCTCGAAGCGCCCGTCTGACGAGGGGCGCCAGGACCCGTCGATGAACAGGCCACGCTCGGTCACCGGTGCGGGATGGGTGGTGGTCATGCGGCGCTGCCTTCCTCGCCCTCGCGGGCCTCGGTGAGGGGACGGAAGACCGGAAGCAGCCAACCGTCCGAGACGGGGGTGAAATCCACGGTGAGTTCCATGCCGATGCGGACCTCGTCCGGATCGGCGTCGATCACGTTGCTGACGAGCCGCGCACCGGGCGCGTCCGGCAGGTCGACGACGGCCGCCACCAGGACGACGTCGTCGTCCAGGCCGCGGATGTTGCGTACGACGGAGAAACTGAACACGCTTCCCCGGCCCGACAGTTCGGTCCAGTCGATGTTCTGGGACTGGCACTCCGGGCAGAACGGGGTCGGCGGAAGCCGGAAGTGCCCGCAGTCGCCGCAGCGGGGGGCGACGAGCCGTCGCTCGCGGGCCGCCTGCCAGAACGGCTCGGTGAAGCGGTCGGTCGCGATGTGCACGCGTTCGGCGGGCAGCGCCCGGGACAGGACGGCGCTCATGCGGCACGCCCCAGGATCAGGCCGCTGACGGGAAGGGTCGCCGGTCCGCCGCTGACCAGGGCCAGCTCGGCGTCCGGAACCTGGTTCACGGCGGTGCCGCGCATCTGCTCCACGGCTTCCCGCACATGGGTCATGCCGATCACATAGCCCTCCGAGAGGTGACCCCCGTGGGTGTTGACCGGGATCGAGCCGCCCTTGTACCGGATGGCTCCGCTCTCCACGAAGGCGCCGCCCTCTCCCTTGGCGCAGAAGCCGTAGTCCTCCAGCTGCATGACCACCATGGGGGTGAAGTGGTCGTACAGCAGGGCGACGTCGATGTCCCCGGGGCGCACGCCGGCCTTGGCGTAGAGGCGCTCGGCCACGGAGGCGTGGCCGGAGGAGGCGAAGGTCTCCTCCGGCATGCCCATCCAGCTGAAGCCCCGCCCCCATTCGCGCCGGCCGCCGTGTGCCGCCGCGATGACCCGGACGGGCCTCTGACGCAGGTCACGGGCGCGTTCGAGACTGGTGGTGATCACGGCGACGGCGCCGTCGGTCTCCATGCAGAAGTCGTAGAGGCACAGCGGCTCGGCGATCATCCGCGCGTTGAAGTACTCCTCCAGCGTGAGAGGCGTACGGCGCAGGGCGGTGGGCCGCGTGAGCGCGTTCTCGCGGGTGGAGATCGCGACCTCGGCGAACGCCTCGCGGCGGGTGCCGTACATGTGCATGTGGCGGCGGGCCAGCACCGACATCAGGTGCCCGGGGCCGGTCAGGCCGGCCGGCTGGATGAAGGATTTCTCGGGCGTGGCGTCAGCTCTGCCGAAGACGCCCCCGAGGCGGAACTCGGGGAGCTGTTGCAGGGCCATCACACTGACGACGTGGGTGGCGTCACCCGCGACGATGGCGGCGCGGGCCAGTCCCACCGAGCCGGCCGAGCCGCCTCCGCCGGCCGTGAGCGAGGCGGTGAAGGTCACCTCGGGGATGCCGAGGGTCTCCATGAGGGACGCGGTCTCCATGGAGCGGCCGTATCCGCCGCCGGCCATGGAGTAGTACGCGAACCCGTCGATGTCCCTGACCGACAGGCCCGCGTCCTCACAGGCCGCGAGGATCGCCTTGCCCGCCAGCTCGGTGATGGTCTGCGGGTACGACTCGCCCCGCGGGTAGTACGGGGTTGCGCCGACCCCGACGATGGCAGTGTCGGGGGGCTGTAGGGCCATGGGGGCGCCTCTCGTTCAGCGGCTCCGTCGAAAGTCACCGACTTAGGATTCTTAGTTCACCATGTTCAGCGTCAGCGTAGTTCCCCGCGTGACCGGTGAGCAAGGGATCGTCGCTCAGTTGCGGCTGCCGGGTTGGATGTCACGCGTTCGCGGGAGATAGCTATCCTCGTCAGTGACGTAACCCAGGTGTCTGAGCGTCGTGCGGCGGACTCGGATCGCGGCCGAAACGGTGAAGGTGGGACTTATGGCGGGGACGGACGACCGGCGTGTCGACGGCGTGAACTGGAACAGTGCGGGAGCTGCGGCCGCCGTCAACGGTGTGCGTGCGCCGAAGACCGGTGAGCTGGTCGCCCGGCGGTTGCGCCGCATGATCGTCGACGGTGAACTCAAGAGCGGTGACTACCTGCCGCACGAGCCGGAGCTGCTGTCGCACTTCAACGTGTCCCGCCCGACCCTGCGCGAAGCCGTCCGGGTCCTCGAGTCCGAGGGGCTCGTGGAATTGCGGCGAGGCTCGCGCACCGGGGCCCGGGTGACGCTGCCCGGTCCGGAGGCCGTGGCCCGTCCCGCGGCGCTCCAGCTCCAGCTCGGAGGTGCCACGCTCGCCGATGTCTATGTGGCGCGCAGTGCGATCGAGCCGCCGGCCGCACGACTGCTGGCGCTCGACGGGGACGAGGAGAAGTACGCCGCCCTGGAGCAGGTGCTGGAGGAGGAGCGCGCCAACCTGGACGACGTGGAGCGGTTCGCCGTCGGTGCCGCCCAGTTCCACCTGCGTCTGGTCCAGCTCTCCGGAAACCAGACCCTGGGGATCATGGCGGGGATGGTGTACGAGATCATCCTGCGTCAGTCGCAGATCGTGATCCGCGCCCGGCGGGAGAACACCCCCAGCCTCAGCCGCCAGCACAACAACCGGGCGGTGCGCGCCTACGGAAGGCTGCTGGAACTGCTGCGCTCGGGTGACGGCGACGCGGCGGAGGCGTTCTGGCGCACGCATCTGGAGGTGGCCGATCAGCTGGTGCTGGCCGGCAGTGAGGCGACCAGGGTTATCGACATCCTCGAGTGACCGCCTCCTCGCGTTCCGTCCCCGTCCACGCGTGGCTCTTGTGCGACGTCTATTGACTCGCTTACATAGATAACTACGTTAGTGTTCTTGCGGGTCATGTCACCGGCGACGTGGAAGCCGCGGCGAAATGGGGCGAAAGATGAGCGACGCGGATGTCCGTCAGCGGGACACGGACGGCGGCTTCGGAGAGGGCCCGCTGGCGGGCATGGCGGTGGTCGACCTCTCGACGACCCTCCCCGGCGCCCTGGCCACGCAGTTCCTCGCCGATGCCGGGGCCGACGTGCTCTGCGTGGAGCAGCCCGGCGGCACCCCGCTGAGGTCCCGCCCCGGCTGGCCGGCTCTGGCGCGCGGAAAACGCAGTGTCGTACTCGACCTCCACGACCCGTCCGACCGCACGGCCCTCGACCGGCTGATCGCGGGAGCCGACGTCCTGGTCACCACCATGCGGCCGCAGGCCGCGGCCCGACTCGGCCTGGGAGCCGAAGCTCTGGAGGCCGTGAATCCGCGGCTGGTCGGCGCGGCCATCACCGGCTGGGGCTCCTCGGGCCCCTGGGCCCACCTCAAGGGCTACGAGGGGATGGTGATGGCGAAACTCGGGATGTTCCACGTCAAGCGGAACATCGTCGGCAGGCCCGGACCCGCCTTCGTGGCCGCACCGTACGCCAGCTGGGGTGCCGCCCAGACCGCCGTGCACGGCATCCTCGCCGCCCTCCTGGAGAGGGAGACCAGCGGACGCGGCCAGCATGTGGAGGCCGACCTCGTGCGGGGCGTCTCCACGCTCGACACCTGGAACTGGTTCACCGAACTGGTCGGGATCCGCTGGCCGGGCTCCTTCACCGTCGTCGACGCCTACACCGACGACGGCCGGCCGCAGTCCCCCATGGCCCTGGGCCTGCTCGCCGCCTACACGAAGGACGGCCGCTGGCTCCAGTTCGCCCAGGCCGGGCACGGTCTCTTCCGCGCGCTGATGGAGGAGCTCGGTCTGGGCGGGCGGTACGACGATCCCCGCTGGGCCTCGCTGCCCGCGCTCGACACCCAGGAACTGCGCACCGAGCACTGGGAGACCATGCTCGACAAGGTGGGGGAGCGCACCTACGCGGAGTGGGAGCAGGTCTTCGCGAGCAACCCCGACGTCAACGCCGAGGCCTACCGGACCGCTTCCGAGGTGTTCGAGCATCCGCAACTGCGCCACGACGGGCGGGTGGGGACGGTGCACGATCCCGACCTCGGGCCGGTCCGCCAGCTCACCAGCATGGTGCACTCGGACGGCCGACCGCTCACCCCGCTGAGGCCCGCGCCCCGTCTGGACGAGCACGGTGGGGCGGCGCGCGCCACGGTCGCCGACGACCCGGCACCCGGGGCCGACGGCGTGCCGGCGGCGCCCGCGTCGGGTCGGCTTCCGCTGGACGGCGTGACTGTCGTGGAGTTCGCCCTGATGTACGCCGGCCCCTACGGGTCGGCGCTGCTGACCGATCTCGGTGCCCGGGTGATCAAGGTGGAGAGCCTCGACGGCGACCCCATCCGCCGCGCGGTGGCCTTCCCTGAGGCCGGGGGAGCGAAGACCATGCAGGGCAAGGAGAGCATCTGCCTGGACCTGCGGACGGAGGCCGGACGTCGCATCGCCCATGAACTGGTCCGCCGCAGCGACGTCGTGCTCCAGTCCTTCCGTGCCGGGGCCGCCGAGAGGGTCGGCGTGGACGAGGCGACGCTGAGGGCGCTCAACCCGGATCTGGTGTACCTGACCGCCGCGGGCTACGGGACCGACGGGCCCTACGGACACCGTCCCGCCTATGCGGCCTCCATCGGTGCCGCCAGCGGATTCGCTCTGGCCGAGGCCCCCTATGTCACCGCGGTCGGCGGCGAGGTGGAGGAGGTCAGGGCGGCGGTGCCCCGGCTGTATTCCGCCGCGGCCCGCGCGAGCCTTCAGGCCGACGGAGTGTCGGCCCTCGGAGTCGCCTCCGCGATGCTGCTCGGTCTGCTCGCCCGCGCCAGGAGGACTCCGCTGGGTGGGCTCACGACCACGATGCTCGCCACCACGGCTCTTCCGCTCGCGGACTGGAACGTGGACTACGCGGGGCGTCCCCCGGCACCCGCGGTGGACTCGGAGGGGTACGGCCAGAGCGCTCTGTACCGCCTCTACCGTACGGCTGACGGCTGGGTGTTCCTCGCGGCGCCGACGCCGGGGGAGTGGACGGCTTTGGCCGCGGCGCTGGCCGACGAAAGGGCACTGGCCGACGACCCTCGGTTCGTCTCCGCGGGGCAGCGCGCCACGCATGACGCGGATCTGGCAGAAGAGCTGGCGCAGGTGTTCGCCCGGCGCCCCGCGACCGAGTGGGAGGCGCGGCTGACGGCGCTCGACATCGGCTGCGTCGCGGTGACCGAGCAGGCTCCCGAGGCGTTCGTGCAGACCGACCCTGCGCTGGCCGCCGAGTACGCCACCACCGCGGTGAGCCCGGTCTTCGACGAGCACCTGCGGATGACGCCGACGGTCCGGTTCTCCCGTTCGGCGACCCAGGCCCGGGGAGCGTGTCTGGCGGGCGATCACACCGACGCGATCCTGCGGGAACTCGGATACGACGAGGACACCGTGGCCGACCTGCGGGCCAGGGGTGTGGTCAGCTAGCCGCGTCCGCCCACGCGCATGAGGAGGGGAGGCCTGCCGGGCCTCCCCTCCTCATGTCGCCCTGCTCAGTCCAGCGACCCGGTGTGGACCCGGGCGAGCCGCAGGCCCTCCTCCCTGCTGGGCGCGATGACCTCCCACTTCTCGCAGGTGCAGGCACACAGGTAGTCGCCCTGGTCGCGGGGGATCACCGACTGGGCCATGCAGACCCCGGCGTCGCCCGTCACGTCGTGCATGAACTCGGTGGGGGAGTCGTACATCACGTTGTCGGACATGGCTCAGGCTCCCGCGGTGGTCGTCGGCAGCGGGGGAACCTCTGGGAAGAGCTCGGCGAAGGCGCCGACGGTGATGCGCTCCCTGATCTTCGGGTCGACGCCGTCGAAGAGACCGTGCAGCGTCTCCTGGGTGTGCCCGAAGGTGCCCTCCATGTGCGGGTAGTCGCTGCCCCACATGACGTTGTGGTAGCCCATGGACGAGGCGGCGGCCACCGCGGTCTGGTCGTGCTGGAAGGAGGCGTACACCTGCGAGTAGATGATCTCCCGCGGGGACCGCTTGAGCTTCGGGCGGACCATGGCGCTGTGCTGGCGGTACCCCTCCTCGATGCGGTCGGCGATGAACGGCACCCAGGTGGCACCGCCTTCCGAGACCAGCATCCTCAGGTTCGGGTGACGGTCCAGGGCACCGGAGGCGACCATCTTGACCACTGAGCGCTGTCCGCCGAACGTCGTCTCGGTGTAGTTCAGCACGGCCCCGCCGGGTCCGCGGAAGACGATGCCCGCGGTCCCGCCGGCGGAGAGGTCGATGGGGTCGGTGCCGATGTGGAAGGCCAGGACCATGTTCGCCGCCTCGGCGGCGGCCCAGAACGGCTCCCACGCGTCGTCGTTGTAGTCCTTCTGGAGCGGATGCGGCTTGACCGGAAGGAACACCGCCCGATAGCCCATCTCGGCGGTCCGCTCCAGCTCGCGGACCGCGTCGTCGACGTCGAGGGTCGACACCTGGGCGGTGGCCACCAGACGCTCGGACGCGCGGTCGATGGTCTCCCACGCCCAGTCGTTGCTGACCCGCAGCGCCTCGCGCAGCGCCTCCGGGGTGCGGAACGACGAGCTCCACATTCCCAGGGAGGGGAAGACCAGTTCGCCCCAGATCCCCTCGTTGTCGAGGTCCTTCATCCGCAGGGTCACGTCACGCGCGCCGGGCGCCCGGTTCGACGCCTCCCTGAACTCCTGGGCCGCGGCCGTGGGCATCTTGCGGCGGAAGGACATGCCGTCGATGTGCACCGTCTCCCACTGGCCGTCGGGGTCCTTGACGGTACGGGGCATCAGCTCGGCCAGTCGTGCGGGCATGTTGGTGCGCCAGAGGTCCTCCGGCTCCATGAAGTGCGAGTCGCCGGAGTTGGCCCAGATTTTCGTCATTCTTCTCTCCTGATGTATGTGCGGAGCCGGGCCTGCCCGGGGTGGGGCGGAGGTGGTGGTAGCCCTGGTAGTGAAAATGGCATTTTCAACGTTGCCCCTCACGGTGGCGTTTGTCAACGCACGATGGAGATCCTGACGGTGTGGCGGTGGGGCGGTTCTGGCGTAGAGGGAAAATGATATTTTCGATGCCCGAGTGTTGTCGCCGCAGGGAGCGTGGGGTGCGATGTCGGTCTTCTCCGTGATCACAGCCGTCCGCGAGGGCGGAGACACCTATTTGAGGGACACCTACGAATCGGTGGCCTGCCAGCGCCTTCCCCCGGGTTGGTCGGTGCAGTGGCTCGTCCAGGCCGAGGGGGACGTACATGCCAGGACACGGGCCCTCCAGCGGGCCGAAGGAGTGCTGACCCGCACCCTGGACGCCGGTCGTCTGCTCCCCGACGAGCACGCGTTGGCGCGTGACATCGAGGCTCTGGCCGCCCACTCCGACCTGGGGTGGACCGTGGCACCCGTGCTCGGACCGCACGCCGACGGCCGGCTCGCGCCCGGGTCGTCGGATCTCGCACCCGGCCGTCTTCCACCGGGCCTGCTCGCCGATCGCCTGCGAGCGGGTGTCCTGACGGCGGCGGAAGTCGCCGCCACGAGGTACACCGAACTCGCGGTGGCACACGGCGGCTGGACCGACCTCCCACCCTGGGACCGCGTGGGCCCGCTGCTCGCCGCGGAGGCGGTCGTGGACGGATGGGTGCAGGAGATGCCCGGAGAGGTCCGCAGGACGAACACGGACCGGCCGTTCCCCGATTCCGGGGACCAGCACGAGTCCGACACGACCACGCGCACCGCGTTGGTGCTCGGCCGTGCCGACGCGCTGCGTCAGCTGGGTTGGCGGTGGCGGCCCTCCACGCCTGTCACGGTCTGACGGACCCGCCCCGCGACGCGGCGAAGAAGCCCGCACAGGTCTCGCGGGCCATGCCACCGCGGCGACCCCCGACGCGCATGACACCCCTCACGAGGAGAGACGGACAGATGACGCACACAGCGAGCGGTACGGCGCCCGAGCAGTGGTTCGAGGGACGGGTCGCCCTGGTGACGGGCGGCGGCCAGGGCATCGGCGCGGCCATCTCCAGGGAACTGGCCCGTCGGGGCGCGGACATCGCCATCAACTATCACCGTGACGACGAAGCGGCCGGCCGTACGGCGGAAGCGGTGCGCGATCTCGGCGCCCGGGTGGCTCTCGTGCGCGCGGACCTCGGCGAACCCGGGGCTGCGGCCGACATCGTCGCCCGCACCCGTGTCGCCCTGGGGCCGGTCGATCTGCTGGTCAACAATGCCGCCTTCACACAGATCGTGCCCGCGGACCAGCTCACTGTCGGGACCTGGCGGAAGATGTTCGCCGTCAATGTCGAGGCGGCGTTCGAACTGACCTGGCTCCTGAAGGACGACATGCGGGAGCGAGGCGGCGGCGCGGTCGTCAATGTGTCGTCCGTCGCCGCCAAGCGCCCGGATCCCCACCTGATTTCTTACGGCGCTTCGAAGGCTGCCCTGGAGTCGTTCACTGCCAGTGCCGCGCTCGCACTGGTCCCCGACAAGGTACGCATCAACGCGGTGGCGCCCGGCTTCACCCGAACCCCTCGGGTGGACACGGTGGATCGGGAGACTCAAGAGGCCATTCTGGCGCGACTCCCGCTCGGCCGGGCGGCGGAGCCCGAGGAGGTCGCGTCCGTCGTGGCCTTCCTCCTGTCCGATGCCGCCTCGTACGTGTCGGGTCAGGTGGTCGCCACGCGAGTCGGGCCCTGACGCTTCCTCAACCCGGCGCCCGTACGCCGGGTTTCGGCGGCTCACACCGCCGACCGTCTAGCGGGTGTGGGTGGTGAGGCCGGTGAGGACGAGGGTGAGCCAGCGGGTGCGGTGGGGGGCGGGTTGGTCGGTGGGGGCGGTGGTGATGAGGAGGTAGATGTCGTCGACGGTGAT
>NZ_JBHUXV010000206.1:0-10149 GCF_042669125.1 Streptomyces sp. NPDC057253
GGACAGCCTCCGGCCCGAGCGCCGCCGCCCGTGCGGCGGCGCTCCTCCTCCTGGCGAGCGCGATCACGCTGGGCGCCGCCTGGCAGGGCAGCCGTACGGCGAACCGCACGCCCGGCGCGGAGCAGTCCCTCGGTCTCGCCCTCGCCGCCGGTCTCCTCGCGGTGGCCGCTCTCGGCGGGGTGGCCCGCTCCGCACTGCCCGAGGTGTGGGCGGTCCCGGCCCATCTGGCCCTCGGTATCGCCCTGTTGACGGTGCTACGGCCGAGCCGGCTGCCGGAGACGGTACGGCGAGGTCTGCTGTGGGCGTCGGGTGCGGTGCAGGCGCTGTCGCTCCTGTCGGCGCTGCCGGTCGTCGGCGTGGTCGTACTGGGCCCGCTCTCCTGGGCCTCGCAGGCGTGGACCGGCACCCCGCCGGACGCCCGCGCCGCGGTGACGTCCCACCTGACGTGGCCGCCGTACGCCGAGACGGTCCCGCCGATCCTGGTGGCCCTGGCAGGCGTCCTGGCGCTCGCCGTGCGCGACACGACCTGGCGCCCGCGGGCCCTGACGGCCGCACCGGTCCTGGCCTGGGCCGCGCTGCTCACGGTCCCGGCGGTGCTGGAACTCCCCTTCGCGGCAGGCCTGTTGATCCAGGATGCGGCAACCGCGGGAGCCCTGGCCGTGGCCGTCCTGCGGCCCGGTCCCCCCGCCGCTGTGGTCCCCGCGCTCGTGGCCTCCGCGAGCCTCGCCTTCCTGTCCCTCGCCACCCGGACGGCGACCCTCACCACGCTGTGCGCCCTGGTCGTGCTGTTCGCGGCGGCCTCCTGGCGGGCCGCGCCGGTCACCACGCCCACCGCCCTCGGATACGCCGCCGCCCTGGCCTGCGCCACCGGCGCCGCCGCCGACTGGTCGGCCCCGCACACGGCCCTGCTCGTCCTGACGGTCCCCGCGGCCGCGGCCCTGCTGGCCTGGCGGCTCGACGGCACCCCCGCGACCGTGCCGATCGAGCTGGCCGGAGCCGTGACCGCGCTGGTGGCCATCGCCCTGGCCGCCACCGACCTCCCGATGCTCGCCCTGCTTCTCGCCCTGTGCGGGGTGATCACCGCGGGCACGGCGATCCGCGAGAACCGCCGACCGCTCGGCTACGCGGCCGCCGCCCTGTTCCTCCTGGCGACCTGGGTCCGTCTGGCGGCCTGGGAGGTCGACACCCCCGAGGCGTACACACTCCCGGTCACGATCCCGGCCCTGCTCGTCGGCCACCTCCGCAGGCGGCGCGCCCCGGAGACCTCGTCCTGGACGGCGTACGGCCCGGGTCTGGCCGCCACTCTCCTGCCGAGCCTGGTCATGGCCTGGGGCGACCCCGACTGGACCCGCCCGCTGCTCCTGGGCCTGGCGGCGCTGTCCCTCACCCTGCTGGGCGGCGGCTACAGCCTCCAGGCCCCCCTGGTCCTGGGCGGCTCGGTCCTGACCCTGGACGCCCTGCACGAACTGGCCCCGTACATAGTCCAGATGACGGACGCCCTCCCCCGCTGGGTCCCCCCGGCGCTGGCAGGTCTCATGCTCCTCGCTCTGGGAGCGACGTACGAGCGACGGATCAGGGATGTCCGAAGGATGCGGGACTTCCTGGGCAACCTCCACTGACCCCACCCAGGGGCGCGGGGAACTGCGCGACCAGCCACAACGGCCGCGCGGTTCTCCACCACCTCAACCTCTACGAAGGCATCTTGTCCCCAAGAAGCGCCAGGTTCTCGATAGCGGCGAGCCCGTACAGCGCAGTGTCATTGGTCGACACCCAGGCCGCCTCACTACCCGCCACCAGAGCAGCCGGCCCGCTCAACGCCTCCGTCCTCCACGGCGCCGACTCCTTGTACCCGTCGGAGTTGTAGAACTTGTCCCACGCCCGAGCGGCCAGCTTCGCGTCCCCGGTCTTCACCGCCGCGTACGCGTCCAGCCGCGAGTGCCCCTGGAACAGCAGCAGTGACCCGAAGTTGGACCCGTACCGAGCCGCCTGCTCGGCCTTGGTCGCGTTGAAGTACCGGCAGTAGTCGAAGTAGACCTCGTTGAACTTCGGCATGTCGACGAGGTCGATCAGCTCCGCGCAGAGCTCGTTGAGCCCGAACACGGCGGACAGGTGGGACACGCCCACCACCGGCGCCGAGGCCACGGCGAAGCGTCCCGTGTCGAGGTCGTACAGCCCGCTGCCCTGCACGAACCCGTTCGGCTGGGCGGCGATGCCCTCCATGGTCGACAGCACGCGCGCCTTGGCCTTCTCCCACTTCGGCCCCTTGCGCTCCCACTCGGTCAGCCAGGCCGAGACCAGCCCGCTCCAGTCCGTGCCGAAGCCGATCGACAGGGCGTGCCGGTCGGGCGTGTACGGATCGGTGCGTACCTTGCGCAGCGGGTCGAGTACGAGGAACGTCTCGTCGGAGTCGACGTTGGCGTGCATCAGGTCGCCGACCCGCTCGTCCGCGGTGAGGAAGTAGTAGTAGCGCCGGTACGTCGTGTTGGCGATGCGCTGCTGCTTGGCACTGTCGGCGTAGTGCTGCACACCGTGCCGGGTGCCGAGGCCCGCCCACTTGCCCAGGTGGTACACGTCGACCTCACCGGTGTGCCGGGTCATGGACTCGGCGAACCGGAAGATGTCCGCACGGCCCGACCTGAGGTACGCGAACCAGAGCCAGAGGTCCGGCGAGAGCTCGGAGTTGTCCCACGCGTAGCCGCCGATGTCGTACCGCCACTGGTGCCTGACGGTGTCGTAGGTGTGCATGATGTCGCCGTGGTCCCAGAAGCCGTACCAACGGCGTTGCGCCACCTGGTCCTTGTAGTAGGTGAAGAGGAAGTCGAGGTGGTCCTCGATCTTCGCCTTGGCCGGGGTGGAGCGGTCGGGCTCGGAGTACAGGCCCGGCCCGAAGACCTTCGCCTTGATGAGCTGCTTCGGGGGCGCGGCGAGTTGGGGCAACACCCGTACGGCCTCGACCTGTTCGGCCAGGGCCTCGGGCGTGGGCGTGGACTCGTTGGCCCAGAACAGCAGTTCCGAGGTGCGGGCGATGCCGTAGGGCGTGCCGAACTCGGGCTCGTAGTCCTCGTAGGTGATGTTGAGGCCTTCGAGCTGCTCGGCGAAGGTGTCCTGGCCCATGCCGTCGTGGTAGAAGCGCAGGTCCATGGGCTGCGCCTCGGGCGACCAGAGCCAGAGGGTGACCTCGGCCTCGTCGGTCTGGGCGGCGCGGATGTCGAGCTGGGAGGGGTGGCGCTCCCAGAAGTCCCGCAGGCCGAAGGAGAATCCACCGCTCGCGCCGCCGACGTACCCGAATCCGGAGGCCCGCCGGCCGCCGCCGGCGCCGATCCAGCCGTGGCCCTTCTTGGTGCGCTTGCGCAGGGTGAAGCCGTCGGCTGAGAGCTGGGAGAGCGTGTAGTCGCCCCATTCGGGGATGTACTGGAGCCGGGTGGTGACCCGCTGGTCCCAGGTGGCGGGGTCCGGCAGCTTCTTGCCCGCGTACTGGGCCTCCTGCACGGCGATGCCGGGATCGCGCCGCAGCCCGGTGATGCCCTTGACGGCCTCGCGCAGCAGCCCGGTGCCCTCGCCGCCGATGCGGATGTGGCGGTCGTACGACTGATCGCGCATCGGAACGGTGAAGCGGACGCCGAGGCCGCGGATGAAGTCGCCGCTCGCCTTGCCCGGTTCCTGGGTGCCGTCGAACGTGATCGTGTGGACCATGCGGAAGGAGTCGGCGCCCGCGTAGAAGTAAAGCCGGATCGAGAACGGCAGCCAACTCCGGCCGCCCTTGCGGTGCTTGCCGTCGATACGGACCACCGCCCGTACGGGACCGTCCTGTTCGACGGTCACGGAGGAGATGGCCCCCTCGAAACGCTCGGTCCTGACCGTGCCCTGGTCCTCGTCCTCGATCTCGGGCTGGCGGATGAGCACGAGCCGGCCGTTCTTGGCGATCTCCGTCGACCCGCGGGTGACCGACTTGACGAGCGTCGCGCCCGAAGTGCCGATCTTCGCGGTGATGACCCCGGTGGAGACGGTGATCGCGCCGCCGCTCTTGCCGACCGTGACCTTCTTGTCGGGTACGGCGGCCTCGCCGGCGGTCAGGGAGAGCTTGCCGTTGCCCGAACTGACCGCGTGGGCGGTCCACTTGAGCGATCCGTCGGGCCAGTAGGCGATCGGCCAGGACTGCACCGGCACGGCCTTGCCGTCCGCGTCCGTGACCGCGAACTTCTGATCCTCCTGGTGGACGCCTTTGGGCCAGGGGACGCCGACGGTGGAGCCGGGCGCGGCACCGAGGCCGCCGTCCTCCAGCCAGTCCAGGGTCACGGGAGAGTCGTCGGCCTCGGCGGCTCTCGGCGCGGCCTGCGCGTCCTTGGCCCCCAGCGCCCAGCTGAACTGCGCGGCGGCACCGGCGACGGCGGCGGCTTTGAGGAGGGACCTGCGGGGGATGGGGGACATGGCCGTTCCTTTCCATGGACAAGCTGGTCAGGGGCATGACAGAGAGAGGTGCGGTGCCCAGGGCACCGACCTTGTGACGAGGGCGGGGCCCGTCAGCGGCGCCGGTAGCGCTCCTCCACGGCGACGGCCGCCGCCGCGACGGCTCCGAGCACCGGAACCGCCAGCGGTGCGACGAACCCCGCGGACAGGGCCACGACGGCCAGACCGGCGATGATCAGAAAGGACCCGGCCGGATCGCGCAGGGTCCGCCGTACGGCGCCGGCGAGCAGCGCCCGCCAGGACGCGCCCGGCGTCCAGAGCGCCGCAGCGCGCAGCCCGGCCACCACGAGGCCGATCAGCGCGAAGAGCCCGACGGCCCCGACGAGCGGCCCGCCGGGGATGCCGGCCCGGGCGGCCTGGACGTCCACCCAGACCGCGGCCGCCGCGGCCCACCCGGCGAGGCCCACGAGCCACCCGCGGCGCACCGCCGTACGGAAGTCCGCCACGAACTCCCGCAGGCCGCCCGCCTCATGACCCGTCCGGCGCCGCAGGTGCCGGGTGCCGGCGGCGAAGGCCGCGGGGTAGGTGACGAGCCCGAGACAGCCCACGGCGATCCACACGCCGGTGAGCAGGGTCTCGGCGAAGACCGCGAAGCGTTCACCGCCGAACACCGACGCCCTGCGGGCCTTCACACGCGCTTGCGCCATGCTGACCGCCTCACTTCAGTCCGGACGTGGCCATGCCGTCGATGAGATAGCGCTGGAAGGCCATGAAGAAGGCGATGACCGGGATCAGCGCCACCAGCGACATCGCGATCATGCTGCCGTAGTTGGAGATGCCCTCCTGGTCGCGGAACATCATCAGGCCGAGCGAGACGGTGTACTTGTCGGGGGTGTTGAGGTAGATCAACGGCCCCATGAAGTCGTTCCAGGCGTTGATGAAGGTGAAGATGGCGCTGGTGATGAGGGCGGGCCGACAGAGCGGCAGCACGATCGACCAGTAGGTCCGCAGGTGCCCGCAGCCGTCGAGCTTGGCGGCCTCGTCCAGCTCGCGCGGCAGTCCGCGCATGAACTGCACCATGAGGAAGACGAAGAACGCCTCCGTGGCGAGGAACTTGCCGGCCACCAGCGGCACCAGCGTGTCGACGAGTTCCAGCTTGCGGAACATCACGTACTGCGGAATGAGCAGGACGTGGTACGGCAGCAGCAGCGTGCCGATCATCAGCGTGAACAGCAGGTTCCGCCCGGCGAACCTGATCTTGGCGAAGGCGTAGGCGGTCAGCGAGCTCGACAGCACGACACCGGCCACGGCGAGCCCGGCGTAGGTCAGCGAGTTGACGAAGAAGGTGCTGATCGAGATGCCGGAGATGCCGTCGGCCAGACCGGAGAAGTTCGCCCAGACCGGCTTGGCCGGCAGCAGGTCGATGCTGGCGATGATGTCCTTGCTCGGCTTGAACGAGGCACCGAGCACCCAGATCACCGGGTACAGGATGACCGCGAGGATGACGAGCGCGCCGAGGTGCCAGGCGATCGATCCGAAGCGCCGCCGCTCGTTCGCGGTGCGCACGACAGGACTGGTCACGGTGGTCACTTGGCGGCCTCCTCGTAGTGCACCCACTTCTTCTGCGACCAGAACAGGACCGCCGTGACCAGGGCCACCGCGAGCACCAGCGTCCAGGCCATCGCGGCGGCGAAGCCCATCTGGGCCTCCTTGAAGCCCTTCTGGTAGAGGTAACAGGTGTAGACGAGGGTGGCGTCGGCCGGCCCGCACTGGGTGTTGGAGACGACATAGGCGGAGCCGAACACCTGGAACGCGTGGATGGACTCCAGCAGCACGTTGAAGAAGAGCACCGGGGAGATCATCGGCAGGGTGATGTTCCAGAACCGGCGCAGGGGTCCGGCCCCGTCCATCTCGGCGGCCTCGTACAGCTCCTGCGGGACCTGCTTGAGACCGGCCAGGAAGATGACCATCGGCGCGCCGAACTGCCAGATGCTGAGGGCCACCAGCGAGTAGAGGACGTAGTCCGGGTTGCCGATCCAGCCGCCCACGTCGACGCCGAAGACCTTCTGCGTACGGTCCACGATCGCGTCGTCGGAGAACAGCGCCCGCCACACGAAGCCCACCGAGACGCTGGCGCCGATGAGAGAGGGCATGTAGAACGCGGCCCGGTACAGGCCCTGCCCGCGCCGCTTCTGCGCGAGCAGCATGGCGACGCCCAGCGCCAGCAGCAGCTTCAGCGGGGTGGCCACGACGACGTACTTGAGCGTGACCTCGACCGACTTCTGCCAGCGCGGATCCTGGAACATCGTCGTGAAGTTGTCGAATCCCACCCACTCGGGCGGGGTGAACAGGTTGTACCGGGTGAACGCGTAGTACAGCGACGCGATCATCGGTCCCGCCGTGAGCAGCAGGAACCCCGCGATCCACGGCGACATGAAGAGATAGCCGACGAGGTTCTCGCGGCGCCGCCCGCGCCGCCCGGCGACGGGAGCGGCGGACCGCTTCCCGGCCGGGCGCACGGGCGCTTCCTTGACGAGCGTCATGGTGGTACGTCCCCTCAGCCCGCGAACGCGGCCTTGGCCTCGCCGAACAGCGCCTTGGCTGCGTCGGCCGGCTTGGACTTGCCCTGGGCGACCTCACCGCCGAGGCGCAGGAAGGCCGCCTCGATCACGTCGGCGCCGGACGGGTGCGGGGTGATCTTCCCGAGCACACCGGCCTTGGCGACCTCGTCCTCGTAGGCCGCGACCCCCTTGTTGTTGGGGTCGGTGGGCTTGAACGCGTCGTACTGCTCGGTGGTGGCGAGGATGCCGCGGTCGTAGCCCATGATCTTGCCGACCTCGGGGTCGTGGACCATGAAGTCGATGAACTGGGCGGCTTCCTTGGGGTGCTTGGTCCCGGCGAAGGCGCTGAGCATCAGGGAACCGAGGTACTGGCCGGTCTGCTTGCCGTCCGTGGTGGGGATCGGCGCGAGGCCGTAGTCCGACTCGCCCTCGCCCTCGTAGCGGATGGAGAAGTTGTCCCAGGTGAACTCGGAGGCGGCGAGGCCGGCCGACAGACCCGACTTGGGCGCGACCTGCTCGATCTTCTTCGGGTCGGTGACCAGCCCGGACTTCACGCGCTTGTAGCCGTCCGACCACCACTGCGTCAGGTCGTCCTCGGTGAAGCCGAGGTCGGAGTCGGTGAAGAAGGCCTTGCCGTTCTGCCGCAGGTACAGGTCGTAGAGGTACATGATGCCGAAGTAGCCGGTGTCGCCGGCGATCTTCAGCTTGTCCTGGATGGTCTGGAGCGCCTCGAAGTACTCGTCCCAGGTCCAGCCGAACTTCGCCTCGACGCCCGCCTTCTCGAAGGCCTTGAGGTCGATGACGAGCGCCATGGTGTTGGCCCCGACGGGTATGCCGAGCTGCTTGCCGTCGACCTGACCGTTCGCCAGAACGCCGTTGCGGAAGTTGTCCAGGCTCAGATTCCCGGAGTCCGCCTGCGACTTGAGATCCAGCAGAACGCCGCGCTTGTCGTACTTGCGCAGGAAACCGACCGCATTCTGGAAAACGTCCGGCGGATTTCCACCGGAGGCCTGGGTCTGGAACTTCTCCCAGAACGCCGCGTAGTCGGTGAATTCAGGCTTGATCTTGATCTTCGGATACTTCTTCTCGAAGAGCGCGATCGTCTTCTTGATGGCGATGGTGCGCGGCTCGCCACCCCACCACGCATAACGGAGTGTCACGGTCCCGTCTCCGGAACTGCCGCTGTCACCACCGCACCCGGTCGTCGCGGCCAGTCCCAGCGTCGCCGCTGTCGCCCCGGCCGCCTTCAGGATCGTTCGCCTCTCAACATTCCTGCTGGTTCCCACAGTCGGGCCCCTCCCCGCAGCGTCGCCGCCTGCATGAATCGTTTCAAGTAAGCGCTTGCTGGCACAAGCTACGGAGGGCCCGGAGGTGCGTCAATGATTCGGACAGGAATTTCTTGAGAATGCGGTGAGAAGCCGGAGCGCCTCCAACCACCGCACGGGATGCGGAAACTGACGATGCCCCAGGTGAGAGACACGGGATCGACCGGTCGAACACGACACATGCCGTCGTACGAGATCGGTGCGCGGCCGGAAAACAACGGGCGGCGGGGGACCTTCGCTGCGGACCGTCACCACGGAGCGAGTCCGACCGGCTCAGCTCGCATCCGCCCGTACACACGCCGACGGCCCGTCCGCGATCTCGCAGACGGGCCGTCGGTCCGGGTGGGCGATACTGGGTTCGAACCAGTGACCTCTTCGGTGTGAACGAAGCGCTCTCCCACTGAGCTAATCGCCCGGACGCAGGAAGAACATTACCCCATGTCAGGGGGTGCCCTGCGTCATGTCCCGCGAGGCGACGCGACGGCTCCGAAGGCCTCGCCCTTCCGCTCGGGGGACCGGTTGCCTCCGGGCGGACGCGACCGCCCGTGAGGCGCCCTGGGGAGTCCTGGGGAGCGATGCCGGGGGCCCTGCGCTGATGTGCAGCCTCGGCCCCCACCGGCCTGCGGTCAGGACCGCCACCGCGCCCCTGACCAGCGGTGAGAGCCCGGGCACCCCCGCGCGGCTCACTGGTCCTTGATGTTCCAGGGCATCTCGAAGCCGAACTTCCAGAGATAGACCCCGAGGATCGCGGCGATGATCACCAGGCCGATCGAGGTCAGGATGATGTTGCGGCGGCGCACCTTGGGATCGAGGGCGCGCTGGGCCGCCTCGGTGACCTTCCGCTTGGTCCAGCGCAACACGAGCTGGGCCCAGACGAACTCGGTCGCCCAGATCGCCATACCGCCGAAGATCACGACCCAGCCGGGGCCCGGCAGCGGCAGCATGATGATGCCGGCCACCACGACCGCCAGGCCGATGACGAAGACCAGGACCTGCCAGCTCAGGTGCAGCAACCGCCGCGACTTGATGAATTCCGGCGCCCGGGAACCGAGCCCCTGCTCGTCCGTCGCCTCGCCCGTCTTCTCGCCGCTCTGCTCATCAGACGCCACGGCGACCTCGCGCGGCTCGTCACTCCCCGTATTCATGCAGCCAAACCCTACCCGAGAGAAACCGGTCACCGGAATGGTCGTACCTCCCCAAGGGGCTCTCGGCCGGAAGAGTTACGTAAAGGCACGCAAAACACTCAGAGGGGTTTACAACGGCACCGTAGGTGGCATGTCGATTTCGCCGACGTGCGAATCCCCGAGCGCACACTGAGCGAAAGGCCCTGGCGCTTATGAACACCACGGTCAGCTGCGAGCTGCACCTGCGCCTCGTTGTGTCGAGCGAGTCCTCCCTGCCTGTCCCCGCAGGCCTGCGGTACGACACGGCCGACCCCTACGCCGTGCACGCCACCTTCCACACCGGAGCCGAGGAGACCGTCGAGTGGGTGTTCGCCCGCGACCTCCTCGCGGAGGGCCTCCACCGGCCCACCGGAACCGGCGACGTCCGAGTCTGGCCGTCGCGCAGCCACGGTCAGGGCGTCGTCTGCATCGCCCTGAGCTCTCCTGAGGGCGAGGCGCTGCTCGAGGCCCCGGCGCGGGCCCTGGAGTCCTTCCTGAAGCGGACGGACGCCGCCGTGCCCCCGGGCACCGAGCACCGCCACTTCGATCTGGATCAGGAGCTCTCGCACATCCTGGCGGAAAGCTAGGGGCGAGACCGCACAGAGCCGTCCGGCGCCGTCCACTCGGGGAGACGGCTCGGGCTTGTACAACCGCATAGGGAACGACAGGCGCCGTGGCTGCGGAGCGCTCCGC
>NZ_JBHUXV010000207.1:0-9951 GCF_042669125.1 Streptomyces sp. NPDC057253
GCCGCTGCCGTCGGTGGCGGCCGAGCAGTTCACGTAGTAGGTGGTGCCGGCCGCCAGTGCGGCGTGGGCGGGGACCAGGAGTGCTCCCGCCAGCATGGCGAGGAGGGCCAGAACGCGGGATGCCCGGCGGGCCGGACGCGCCGTTCTGCGACGCTTCATTGCGACGCTCCTTACGGGGTGATCGAGTCCTCCGTGCCGCGGATCGGGGCACGGGGCTTCCTGCGCCGGGCGCGTGCGGCTCAAGCGGCGGAGCGCCCGGGATCCTTGGCCGCCGCGCGGCGGCGCCGGAGGCTAGTGCGCGGCGAGCGCGTCCAGGGCGGATGTCTCCAGGGCCGGGGCCGACGTCGTGAGGACGGAGGCGTGTCGCATGCCGTCCGGCAGGTCCAGGGAGAGCGGCTCCCAGGTAATGCCGTCCGGGCTGCGGGTCGCCCCGTATCTTCCTTCGAGGAAGTGGTCGAAGATCATGACCCACCCGTCGCCCCGGCGGAACAGTGACGGTCCCTCGGCCAGCGAGGGGGTCACCGGTCCGTTCGGTGTCGTGTACGGGCCGCGGGGGACGTCGAACGTCGTGAGGTGGATGTCCTTGTGCGCGGTGGCGGTGTCGTTGATCCCGCGTTCGTCCTTGAAGGCCATGAGGAAACCGCCGCCGTCCAGCTCGCGGACCGTGGCGTCGATGACCGAGTGGCCGGGGTCGAAGAAGATCCCGGGCGCGGAGAAGGTGCGGAAGTCCTCGGTGGTGCAGTGCCAGATGCGGTGGTCCTGGGTGAGGTGTTCGAAGTCCCGGCCCTCGGCGGTGCCGCCCGGCTCGACCACGGACGACCAGATGAGGTGGTACAGCCCGCTCAGGCGGTCCAGGAAGAATTCCGGTGCCCAGGCGTTCAGGGCCCCCGGCACCCGGGCCATCACGGGCACCAGCCGCTGTTCGGACCAGGTGAGCAGGTCGGTGGAGGTGGTGTGGACGATGTCCGGGCTGGTCCAGCCGTCGGTGGCGAGCAGGTGGAACAGTCCGTCGGGGCCGATGCCGATGAAGGGGTCCCGCAGCCGGCCGGCGCCTCTCCTACGCCAGCGGGTTCCGCGCGGCCACCCGGCTCATCGCCGACCACCGCCCCACGGCGATCGTCGCCGGCGCGGATCTCATGGCGCTCGGCGCCATCGACGCCGCCCGGGCGAGCGGCCTGGACGTGCCCACGGACTTCTCGGTCGTCGGCTTCGACGACCTTCCCCAGGCAGCCCAGAACTTCCCCGGCCTGACGACCGTACGCCAGCCCCTGCACGACATGGGCCAGAAGGCGGCTCGCGCGCTACTGGCCCTCATCGACGGCGGGAAACTGCTGATGGAACACATGGAGCTGGGCACCGAACTGGTCGTTCGCGACTCCACGGCACCCTGCTCCACCGGCACCACGGCGTGAGCGCGCACCGCGCCCTACCGCGGGCCGTACCGCACCGCGCCCTACCGCGCCGCCCCGGCAGGGAGCGAGGGCCGGGTGCCTCGGCGGTCTCGTGGACAGGCCGGCAGGGCATCGGGCCGAGCGACGCCGGCGTCGACCCGGTCGACAAGCCGCGCACCCCCTGCCCCGCGGACGGATGCCGTAGCGCACGTCGGGTGCCCGGTCGCCGTACCGTTCAGGACGCCCCGCCGTGGGCGCGGATGGCCTGCCCGGTGACCCATCGGCCCCCGTCGGAGGCGAGGAAGGCGACGACGTCGGCGATGTCCTCGGGCTCGGCGATACGGCCCAGCGGGGTGCGTGCGGCGATCTGGTCGATCGCCGCGGCGGGCAGGTGTTCGACCAGCCCGTCGGTCCGGGTGGCGCCGGGAAGGACACTGTTGGCGGTGATCCCGCGGGCGCCGAGTTCGTGCGCGAGGGTGCGGACCATGCGATCCGTGGCCGCCTTGCCGGCGCCGTAGATCCCGCCGTTGGGTATGTGGTCGACGGAACTGCCGCTGGAGACGACGACGATCCGCCCGCCCTCGCGCAGTCGGTTCGCCGCCTCGCGCAGCGCGACGAAGGCGGCTCGCGTGCTCTGCACGACGGAGATCTCGAAGTCCTCGTCCGTGGCGTCGGCGATCGTGGTGAAGCGCGGTGAGCCCACGCCGTGCACGAAGATGTCCACCCCGCCGAAGTGCCGGTCCGCCGCGTCGAACAGGGCGCGGAGCTGGTCGGGAACGGTGGCGTCGGCCTGGACGGCCACGGCCCGTCCCCCGTCGGCCTCGATCTCGGCGACGACCTTGTCCGCGGCCTCACGCCGGCTGAGGAAGTTGACGATCACGTCGACCCCGTCGGCGGCCAGTCGCACGGCGACGGCTCTGCCGATGCCCCGGGAGCTTCCGGTGACGATGGCGGCCTTCCGTTCGGTCATGCGTGGCTCCTCGAAGTGGTCTGCTGCGGCGCGTGGTTCGTGCGCGGTGACCGGCAGAGGGACGTCCCGGGCCCTTCTGATCACCTCGGCCAAGTCTCACACCCCACCCGAACGCCGACGCGCGAGCGTCCCGGCGAACGGAACGACCCGTTGCGCCACGGGCTTTGACACGCGTCGCCGGAACGGCACAGCGGAGCAGGCACCGATGACGGTCCGGTGTTCCGGAGGCCGGAACAGGGACGTCGGACGGTTCGCCGTGTGCCGCACCATGTGCGGGTGCCATCTACCAGTGCGCCCGGTTCCCGGAGGTCGGCCGTCGTCCCACGCGCTGCCATCGCGGAACCGACGACGGCGATGGTGAGGCGGCCACTCACCCATGTGCTCCTCTCCGTCAGCCGTCCCGACCGAGGAGATCGAACGTGACGTATGTCGACCTCGACCATGACCGTTGCGAGGGCCACGGGCTGTGCGAGCAGGTGGCTCCCGAGATCTACCGGCTCGATGACGAGGGTGAGTTGGAACTGCTGGTGACCGAGGTGCCGCCGGAGCTGCGTGCCAAGGCCGAGGCGGGTGCCCGCACCTGTCCGGTCGCCGCTCTGCGCGTGCGCGGCTGACGGGGCGGACCCCATGGCCGAGCCGCGCCGCCCGCCTTCCCCGCTCGCACCGCTCCCCGCCGCGCGCCGTTCCGCCCTTCGAGCCCCGTCCTCTCCTGGAGAGCCGCCATGACGACTTCCGTGCCCGCCGAACCCACCACCCCGTCCACCCCCTTCGACCCGCTGAACCCCCTGCACCAGCAGGAGGCGGCCGAACGCCTCGCCGAGGCACGCCGCCGCTGCCCGGTGTCGCATCCCCGCGCCGGCATCAGCGTCGTCGCGGCGGAGAGGGACGTACGCGAGGCACTCAACTGCCCGGCGTTCTTCTCCAACCACGGCAACTTCACCCTGGACGACTCGGTGGCCCCGCCGTCCGCGGCGATCACCCGCATGGACCCCCCGGACCACACCGCGCTGCGGGCCCGGCTGCGCAAGTGGTTCGCCCCCGCCAAGCTGCGCAAGCAGGAGCCGCGGATCCGGGAGATCACGGAAAGGATCGCCGCCGGGCTGCCCGAGAGCGGAACCGCCGATCTGTACGCCCTGTTCTTCAACCGGATCCCGGCACAGGTCGTCTTCGCGCTGCTGGGCCTTCCGGAGGAGTCGTGGTACGAGGTCCAGGGCTGGACGGACCGGGTCTCCGCGGACCTGGTGCCGAACGGCTTCCGGGGCCCCGACTTCGAGGCCCTCTTCGGGTTCCTGACCGGCGAGGTGGAACGCCGCCGGGCGGCCGGCCCGACCGGGGACGACGTCATCGACGGTCTCGTCCACGCCGAACCGGGCGAGCAGGAGTTCACCACGCGGGAGGCCGCCGGGCACATGCTGCAGCTCGTCTTCGCGGGCACCGACACCACCCGGAGCCTGGCGACCAACCTCACCTACGAACTGCTGCGGGACCCGGGGCTCTGGGAGCGCGTGCGTGAGAACCGGGCACTGCTGCCCATGGCTCTGGAGGAGTCGCTCCGCCACGATCCTCCGCTCCGGTTCGTCATCCGTACCGCGAAGGACGGCGCGGAGCTGTCCGGAAGCCCCATTCCGAGCGGCAACAAGGTCCTGCTCAGCCTCCAGTCGGCGGGCGCCGACGAGCAGGTGTGGGGGCCGGAGGCACAGGAGTTCAGCCTCGACCGGGAGACCCTGCCGGCGCACCTGTCCCTCGGCTACGGCATCCACACCTGCCTGGGTGCTCCGCTGGCCCGGCTGGAGGTGCGCGTCATGCTGGAGGCACTGCTCGACCGATACCCCGGCATGCGGCTGGCCGAGGACTACGTCTGGGAGAAGACCCCGGGTGACATCCTGCATCGGCCCCATCGGCTGGACGTGGTCCTCGGCTGACCGGAACATCCGGCCCCGTGACCGCCGCCGGCGTCTGACCGGGACGGCGCCGACCCGCTCCGGGGCCGGAACCGGCATGCCGTTCCGCGGGCGGCGGGGCCCGCGGCTCTGCCGTCGCCCTTCCGGGGCCGCGCGGCAGACGGCCCCGTACCACCGCCGCGGCCCCGTACGACCGCGCGCGTGACCGCGTCGGGTCATGAATCCTTCGCCCGCGTCATGGGCCCGTCGACGCCGAGCGGGCGCGGTCGGTGATCGAAGCGAGGACGAGTCGGTACAGATGGGAACTGATGGCCGTCCTGATGTCCGGGACGGCGTCCGCGTGGGCGACGAGACCGGTGACGAAGACCAGGTTGAGCGCGGCGAGTTCGTCCGCGAACTCGTGGGCGTCGGGGATCCCGGAGCTCCGGGCCACCTGTTCCAGGACGGAACCCAGCCACCTGTGCCGCCGCTCGTTGTCCTCCCGCACGATCGCCCGCACCTCCGTGTCGTCGGACGGGTGGAGTTGCAGCGAGGCGAACAGCCGGAACAGCGGTACGTGCCCGGCGACGAGGTCGGCCGCGATCTCGTACCGGGCGGCCAGGCGCTGGCAGGTCGGGGCGGGCACGTCGTCCACGGCGGACAGGCCCTCGAAGCACGCTGTCATCCCGCGCCAGAGCACGGCCCGCAGCACACCGGACTTGCTGCCGAAATGGTGGTAGACCGAACCGACCGGCAGACGCGACATCTCGCAGATCTGGCCGATGGTCACGTTGGCGTAGCCCCGAAAGCCGAAGAGCTGTTCGGCGGCGTCCAGAATCCTGGTGGCACTGCAGGGGATGGTGTCCACGCTCAGTCCTCGCCGATCGGCGCCGGTCAGTCCCCGCTGGGCAACGGTCCCGTACCCGCGGAGAGTTGCTCGATCACGGACGCTCCCTCCAGCGAGTGGAAGGTGCGTTCCAGGGGGAGCGATCCGAATGGTCTGCGCGGGTCGTGGAACCGGACTGTCACGGCAGCATGTTCGGTCCCCGGTCCGTCATCCCGGGGGCTCCGGAACCCCGCTCCGCGGTGCGAAGTCCGTGTGCTCCGCGGCGGCCCTCCAGCAGTCCGGCTGCGCTTTCGACCAGCCGACGAGACTCCCTGAGGGGGCGTCGGCGGCCGTTTCGGTCATGTCCGCTCCTCAGGTAGGCGCTCATCCGACATCCTCGGTTGTAGTGAACCCGTTCGGTTCTCGCCGCAAGGAGTTCCGTTCGTCGGAACGGAACCCACGCGAGCCCACGCAGGGCCGCGCCACTTCGGCCCCACGCGCTGTTCCGCGGTCGCCACGCGGTGGGCGTTGCTGTCCCGGAGCGTGTTCACCGGGGGGCACCCCGACCCGCCGTCGAACGCCCGACCGGTCCCACCCCACGTCGCCCTGGGGTGGGACCGAGATCTCCGCGCCGTCAGGCAACCACGGATGCGACTCCGGGAAAACGGCGATCCCCATCGGGCCGCTGAATGTGTACAGGTCAGAAGGCCCGAGCGGGCCGGCCGCGTGGTCCGCCCCGGCGGACGGTGGATCAGGCCGGTGGGATCCGGCTGCCGACCCGCTGGCGGAACAGCTCACTCATCGGTCTGCGGGCCCGGGACACGGTCCAGGATCGATGCCAGGATGAGCCGGTGCAGGTGTCGGCCGACACCTGTCCTGATGTCGATCCCGGCGCTGCCGCCCGAAGCCACAAGCCCGGTGGTGAACACCATGTTGAGCGTCGCGAGTTCCCTCGCGCACTCCAGGGAGTCCCGGACACCGCAGCGGTCGGCGACGGCCTCGATGAAGACGACGACCCGCGCGTAGCCACGCTGCACGCTGGCGTCGACGATCGACTGGATTTCCTCGTTCTCGGCCTGGTGCAACTGCAGCGAGGCGAAGAGCCGGAACAACGAGAGCCGTTTGGCGATGAGGTCGCCCGCGATGGCGTAGTGCGCGGCCAGTCGGTCGAACGGGGAACCCTCCAGGTCGTCGAACCAGGGCAACTCGTCGAAGAACGACCGCATGCCGCGCTGGAGCACCGCTCTGAGCACGCCTGCCTTGCTCCCGAAGTGGTGGTACACGGATCCGACCGGCAGACCGGACGCCGCGCACACCTGATGGATACTCACATTCGCGTAGCCATGGGTGCCGAACAGGTGTTCCGCGGCGTCCAGGATCTGGTTCCGTGAGGTGTCCATTCGCCGCCTCTACTCGGTGGTAGCCAGGAGATCGGTGGACACCATGGCCGTCGACCTGGAAATCGCCACAGCCGCCTGGCGCAGCGCATTGATCAGCACCTGACCACTGCCCGCGGACGCCGGGAACGCCACCGAGACCGCCGCGACGATGCGCTCGCCGACCAGTACGGGTACGGCCATGCACGCCAGACCGTCGGCCGCCTCCTCGCGATCGGCCGCGTAACCGCGCGTCCTGATCGTCTCCAGCTGGCTCCGGATCTGTTCCGTGGACGCCAGTGACTTGGCGGTCCTGCGTTGCAGCGGCCCGGCGAGCGCGGTCGCCGTGACGTTGTCGCCGGAGTAGGCCAGGAGCACCTTGCCCACCGCGGTGCAGTGCGCGGGGAGTCGATCACCCACGGTGGCCGGTGTGGGCAGGCTCTTGCGGCTGGGCAGTTTCTCCAGATACACGACATCGGAGCCACGCAGCACCGCCAGGTGCAGGGTCTGGCCGGTGTAGCGGTGGAGCTCTTCGAGATGGACGAGCGCCGTCTCTCGGAGGGCGGCCTCCGGTGGCAGCGCTCCGAGGGTGAACATGCGAAGCCCGATGCGGTAACCGCCCTCGTGCTGCTCCACGGCTCCGATGTCGGAGAGCATGGCGAGCACTCGGTGCACTGTCGACTTGGGCAGGCCGCTCTGACGTGCGATCCGGGCGAGGGTGAGCACGCGTTCCTTGTGGTTGAACGCGCTGAGTACGTCAAACGCTTTCCACAGCACGGACGGTGCCACGGCCCCGGAAGGGATCCCGCTGCCCGCTGGGGACTGGTCGATCATGGGGCCTGACCTCCGCGTTGAGGCTAGAACCATCGTTCTAGTGGATGCTATGACCCCTATTCCGGCTCACGCAATAAGCAGTGCCGTTCCGATGTCCGGGAAATTCATGACTCCGGTCGGCGGGCAGGAGGTCACCAGACGACCGGCCCGTCCTCGTCGAAGAAGCCGCCGGTCGGTCCGTCGGCGCCGATGCGGGCCATACGGACGATGATCTCGGCACCCTGCTGGACGGTTTTGAGCCCCGTGTTGCCGTTGAAGTCCGTCGCCGTGTAGCCGGGGTCCACCGTGTTGAACCGGATGCCCGGAAACGCCTTGGCGTACTGCGCGGTGATCATGACCAGGGCGGTCTTGGAGGAGTTGTAGTCCAGCATCAGCACCTGGAACTCGGGCCGTGCGGGGTCGTCGTGCGCCGCGGGTGACCCGAGTCCACTGCCGACGTTGACGACCACGGCGTTGTCGCTCGTCTGCAGGAGCGGCAGGAATGCGTGGGTGACACGCACCACCCCGAAGACGTTCGTGTCGTAGGTGGCCCGCAGGTCGGCGGCGGTGGTCTCGCCGACCGGTTTGCGGCTGCCGGCGATGCCGGCGTTGTTGACGAGGACGTCGAGGTGGCCCGCGTCCTCGCGGACCTGTTCGACGGCGGCCTTGACGGAGTCCTCGTCGGTGACGTCGAGCGGCAGGAAGCGGGCGCCGATCCGCGCGGCGGCCTCCTCGCCGAGGCGGGTGTCACGGTCGGTGACGTAGACGCTGTGCCCGTCCTCCGCCAGACGGCGGGCCGTCTCGAAGCCGAGACCCTTGCCGGATCCCGTGATGAGTGTGGTCGGCATGCTCACTCCGGATGTGAGGAGGGCGTCAAGGACGCGGCTCGGGCCTCCTGCGTGGAGACGTTCGGTCGGGTTCCCGGGGACGTCCGATCGGTGAGGACCTCCCGCAGTTTCGTCCCGAAGTCGGCGAGCGTGAGCGACGTGTCGTCGACGTCCAGGAACCCGCGATGGTCGCTGGGCAGAGTGATCGCCGCGCTGCCGAGGCGGTCGGCCAGGGCCAGGGTGGCCCGGCTGGCGAACTGGCCCCCCGATCCGGCACCCACCGCGGGCACGATGCGGGTCGATGCGGTGCGCAGTGCCTCGAAGTCGTACACGTAGGACACGATGGAGAGGAGGTTCTGGGCGAAGAGCGCATGGTCGCGGGAACCGTCGTCGTCCGGCTTCAGCCCGTAGTCGGCCGGGTCCGGCGCCGGCCGGTCGGGATAGTCGGCCGGCAGCGGGCCGTTCTGGCCGACGAGTTCCAGGAACTGCGCCGTGGCCGCGTTGCGGCCCGCCTGCCGGTAGGTCCGGTTGATGTTCCTGCACGCGGCCAGTACCACGGCGTGGTCCGGCAGAAGCCGGGCGGCCGGAGGCTCGTGCGCGACGAGTGTCCGGACGCCCGCCGGGCGCCGGCTCACCAGAGCCAGCCCGTTGACCGCCCCACCCCCGGTGCCGAACACGTCCACGGGGCCGTCGCCCAGTGCGGAGATCAGCCGGTCGAGGTCGTCGGCGTGCTGGACAGGCGTCGACTCGACGGCGCCGTCGGTACGCACGCTGCGCCTGGTCCCGCGCGGGTCGTAGGTCACCACGGTGCGGTCGGCGAACCGCCGGGCGAGGGGTGAGAACTCGGCGGCGCCCTGCGGCGTGCCGATGAGGAGGAGGGTCGGCTCGTCGCTGGACACGTTGGCGCGAACTTCGTAGTGCAGCCGGGCGCCCGGGACGTCGAGGGTGTGGGGGGTGTGGGGGGTGTGCGTGGCCATGATCGGTGCTGCCTCTCGGCGTGGTCTCTAGTAGCCGGGGAAGACCCGGCGGAGCAGGTCGAGGTCGGTGGCGCCCGTCGTGGTCACGCTGACCGGGGTGTACCGGTCGGCGAGCCTTCCCGCGACCAGTCGCAGCCAGGCTTCGGCGGGGAGCCGGAGAGTGCCCTCGGACTGCTCGGGCACGTCGAACTCCACGCTGACGGGTGCCTGCAGCCGCAGTGCGAAGACGGAGTCGGGGTCGGATGTGGTGACGTGGATGACGGCGGTGCGGCCTTCGAGCGCGTCCGTTCTGCCCACCCAGGCGAGCATGTCCGGCTTGGCGTGCAGCAGGGCCGCGGCGGCGTCCGAGGGGAGCGTGGCCGTCTCGTCGAAGGCGACCGTCACGTCCCAGGAGTGCAGGGCGAACTCGCTCAGGCGCAGCCGCGCCGAGGTGGCCACGTCGACCGGTTCGGGCAGGAAGCCCATGTTGATGTGGAGTTTGTCGCGCGTGGGGGCGTCCAGGGATTCGTAGAGTGCGATGAGGGAGCCGTTCGCTCGGAGGAAGCCGTCGGCGCGTTCCCGTCGGGTCATGGCGTTCCAACTGTCCCAGATGCCCTGGTTGAGATCGGGGCCGGGGTACTCGGTGTTCTCGACGGCGGCGCGGAGACGGGTCTCGAAGATCTCGGCACCACTGCCCAGGTGGCTGAGGACCTGGGAGACGTCCCACTCTGCCGCGCCCGAGGGGCGGGAGAGGTCGTCGTCGCTGAAGCCGGACACCGACTCGGCGAGGGAGTCGTGTCCGTTGCGGAGGATCGCGATGACCGCGTCGGCGTTGCCCATAGCTGCTCCTGTGGTCGGGGTCGGACGGGGAGTTCGACGTGGGCGGGGCCCGGTGGGCAGGACCCGTGAGCC
>NZ_JBHUXV010000208.1:0-9930 GCF_042669125.1 Streptomyces sp. NPDC057253
CCCCTGGACCAGGGGACCCCCTCTTGTGCTGCGGGGCTGCTGCCGCGGGGGCTACTTCAGCCAGTCGCCCGGGAGTTCACCGGCCGAGACCTCCAGGACGCCCCGCTCGGTCACCAGCCCCGTCACCAGCCGCCCCGGGGTCACGTCGAAGGCCGGGTTGTGGCCGCGCGACTCGGCCGGCGCCGTCCGTACGCCCGCCCACTCCAACACCTCGTCCTCGCCGCGGAGTTCGATGTGGATGTCGTCGCCGGTCGGCGTGGCGAGGTCGACCGTGGTGGTCGGTGCGGCCACCAGGAAGGGGATGCCCGCGTCGGCGCAGGCGAGGGCCACGCCCACCGTGCCCACCTTGTTGGCGGTGTCGCCGTTCGCCGCGATGCGGTCCGCCCCGACGATCGCCGCGTCGACCTCACCGCGCAGGATGGCGCCCGCGGCGGCCCCGTCGGCCTGGACGTAGTGCGGGATGCCCTCCTGGACCAACTCCCAGGCGGTGAGCCGGGATCCCTGGAGCAGGGGGCGCGTCTCGTCGGCGTAGACGACCTCCAGGCGGCCACGCGCGTGCAGTTCGCGGACGACTCCGAGGGCCGTGCCCCATCCCGCGGTGGCCAGGGCGCCCGTGTTGCAGTGCGTGAGGATCCGCAACGGCCGCTCGCCGCCGACCCGTTCGAGCAGCCAGTCGGCGCCGAAGGCTCCCATCGCGCGGTTCGCGGAGACGTCCTCGCGCTGGACGGCCGCGGCCTCCTCCAGCACCGCGTCGAGCCCCTCCTCGAAGCGGGTCATGACCCGGTCCACGCACACCATGAGGTTGACCGCGGTGGGCCGGGCCTCACGGACGCGGGCGACGGCCGCGCGCACCTCGGCCTCCGACCAGCCCTCCCGCTCCCCCTCGATCAGCGCGAGGGCGACGCCGTATCCCCCCGCCGCGCCGATAGCGGGCGCGCCCCGCACCACGAGGCGCTGGATCGCGTCGACCAGGGTGTCCACATCGTGGACACTCATCGTCTCGGTGCGCTGCGGAAGCAGTGTCTGGTCTATGAGCGCGAGGCCGGATCCGGTCCATTCGACAGCGCGAAGTTCCTGGGGCATTTCGGGGCACTCCTGATGTTCCGGTGAGGTCTCGCCACCGTACATGACCTGGGCGAACCACAGTTCGAGACAGTCGAGCAGCTGTCTGGAAACGGGTGTTAAAGTCCAGCACCCAGTCCGCAGACCGAGACGAAGGAGGAGACCCGTGTTGCTGACCAAGCGCCGTTTCCTCGACTTCGGCCGGTGTGCCGGCGACTGCTGTCGACGCTGAGCCCTCCCCCACGCCCGTCGCGCCTCTCATCACCCGCACCCTCACCCGCTCATCGCCGAGCGTGGTCCTCGTCGTACCCGGAAGGTCCCCCGATGTTCCGCAGAAACCGCCGTGCCCTTCAGGTCGCCGCCGCGGCAGCGCTCATGGTCACCGCCGCCACGGCCTGCAACGCCGCCGCCAAGAACGACGCCTCCGACTCCGCGAGCGGCGGCAGCGGCAAGACGTTCACGCTGGTCACCCCGGACGCCGTGGGGCAGAACGAGTTCCTGAAGCTCGCCGTCACCGGCATCAAGCAGGCGGCGAAGCAGCACGACGGCACGCAGAAGGTCTACGAGTCCACGGACACCGCCTCCCAGCAGCAGAACGTGCAGGCCGCCGTGGACGCCAAGCCGGACGTCGTCGTGCTGGTCGGCTTCGAGTTCGCCGACCTCGTCGCCCAGCAGGCCCAGAAGAACCCGAAGCAGCAGTTCCTGATCATCGACGCGTGCACGACGAAGACGTTTCCGAACGTCAGCTGCGCGGTCTTCCGCGAGCACGAGGGTGTCTACCTCGCGGGCGCGGAGGCGGGTCTGCTCTCCGAGTCCGGCAAGGTCGGCGCGGTCGACGTCCTCGACACGCCCCAGTTCCGCCGCTACAGCGACCCGTTCGCGGCCGGCGCCAAGAAGGTCGCGCCGAAGACCGCCACGGGCACCCGCTTCGTCGGCGGCCAGTCCCCCTTCGACGACTCGGCCCGCGCCAAGGAGCAGGCGAACACCCTGCTCTCCCAGGGCTACGACCAGATCATGGCGGCCGCCGCGGCCGGCAACTACGGCGTCTTCGAGGCCGCGAAGGCCAAGGGCGCGTTCGCGTACGGCGTGGACGTCAACCAGTGCCCCTCGGCGCCCGGGACGGTCGTCGACAACGTGATCAAGCGCACGGACATCGCCGTCGAGAAGGGCGTCGAGTCGGTCCTGGCCGGCAAGGCGGGCACGACGGTGTCGTACGGGCTCAAGGAGGGCGGCATCAGCCTCACCGGCCTGGAGGACGGCGTCGACTCCTCGAAGTGCGTGATCGCCGACCACCAGGACGTCCTCGCCAAGGTGAAGGCGCTGCGCGACCAGATCGTCGCCGGGAAGCTGACGGTCGATGACCCCGCCGCCGGCTGAACCCGCCGGGTCGGCGGAGGTCGCCGTCGAGCTCCGGGGAATCACCAAGCGGTTCCCCGGCACGCTCGCCAACGACTCCGTCGACCTGACCGTCCGCCGCGGCGAGATCCACGCCCTGATGGGCGAGAACGGCGCGGGCAAGTCCACGCTCATGTCGGTCCTGTACGGCATGGAGGTCCCGGACTCCGGGACGATCCGTATCGAGGGGCGGGACGTCGCCTTCGGCAGCCCCTCCGACGCGATGGCCGCCGGGCTCGGCATGGTCCACCAGAGCTTCAAGCTGTTCGACTCGCTGACGGTGGCGGAGAACGTCGTCTACGCCGCCGAACCGCGCCGCTTCGGCCTGGTGGACCGGGCCGCAGCCCGCCGCCGGGTGCGCGAGCTGGCCGCGGAGCACGGCCTTGCGGTGGACCCGGACGCGCGCGTGGGCGACCTGCCCGTGGGCCTGCGTCAGCGGGTGGAGATCCTGAAGCTGCTGCACCGCGGCGCCCGCACCCTGATCCTCGACGAGCGACCGCGGTGCTCACGCCCTCCGAGGCCGACGCCCTCTTCGCGGTGCTCAAGTCGCTCGCCGCACAGGGCCGTACGGTGATCCTCGTCACGCACAAGCTGCGCGAGGTGCTGGAGGGCAGCGACCACGTGACCGTGCTGCGGGACGGACGGGTGGTGGCCCGCCTGGTCACCGCGCGGACGTCCGCCGACGAGATCGCCGCCGCCATGACGGGCCGGACGGTCGAACTGGACCGCGTCCACGCGCCGGGCACCGCGGGTGACGTGGTGCTGGACGTGGCCGGGCTCGCGACCCCCGGGGTGCACAAGGCCGAACTCACCGTCCGCGCGGGCGAGATCGTCGGCATCGCGGGTGTCGCGGGCAACGGACAGGGCGAGTTGGTCGAGGCACTGGCCGGGCTGCGCCCGGTCACCGCCGGCCGGGTCACGCTCAACGACGACGACATCACCCACGCCTCGGCCACCGAACGCCGCCTCAAGGGCCTGGCGTACGTCCCCGAGGACCGGCACGCGGTCGGCACGGCCCCAGCCGCGTCCGTCGCCGACAACCTCGCGATGGGACACCACCGTACGTCCCTGTCGCACCGGGGCCTGCTGCCGCCAACGTCCGTCCGGGCGCACGCGCGGCGGCTGATCGAGCGCTTCGGCATCAAGGCGTCCGCTCCCGAGGTGCCCGCGCGTGCCCTGTCCGGCGGCAACCTCCAGAAGCTGCTGATCGGCCGCGAACTCGCCCATGACGCCCCGCTGTTGCTCGTCGAGCAGCCCACCCGCGGGGTCGACATCGGTGCCATCCAGAACATCCACGACCAGCTGATCGCCTACCGCGACGCCGGTCACGCCGTCCTCCTCGTCTCGGCCGAACTGAGCGAGATCCGGGGGCTCGCGGACCGGGTCCTGGTGATGTACGAGGGCCGGATCACGGCGTCGTACGACAAGTCCGAGGCGGACGAACGGACCTTGGGGCTCGCGATGGCGGGCGGCACGAGCGAGCGAGTGGAAGCCGCCGACTGACATGAATCCTCTCCTGCACCGCACCCGGGGAGCCCTGCGCTCCCCCGTCACCTTCTCCGTGCTCGCGGGCGTCCTCATCGGCGCGCTCTTCCTCGTCGGCACCGGCGCGGACCCGATCACGGCGTACCAGGCGGTCCTGACCGGCTCGTTGGGCTCCGACGGCATCGGCTCCACGCTCTCCACCGGCACCAGCGTGCTCGGCATGGCGCTCGCGCTGGCGATCCCGCTGCGCGCCGGGCTGATCAACCTCGGCGGCGACGGGCAGATGGTGCTCGGCGGGATCACCGCCGCCGTCACCGGCCTGTACTCGCCGCTGCCGGCGCCCCTGACGGTCGTCCTCGCCCTGCTCGCCGGCATGGCGGTCGGCGCCGGGTACGCCGCCCTGGCCGCCCTGTGCGAGAACCGGCTCGGCGTCCCGCTCCTGGTCAGCAGTCTGCTGCTGAGCTATCCGGCGGTGTCCTTCGCCTCCTGGCTGGCCCGCTATCCGCTCAAGGAGCCCGGCTCCAGCCTCCCGCAGACCCGGGCGATGCCCGACGGGGTGGCGCTGCCCGCGTTCGGCGACTCGACGGTGACGGTCGGGCTGCTGCTCGTCGTCCTCGCCGCGGCCGCCTACTGGTTCACGGACCGGCGGACCGCGTTCGGGTACGAGATCCGCATGACCGGCCTCAACTCCCGCTTCGCCGCGTACGCCGGTGTCGAACGCCGGGGCCTGACACTGAAGTTGATGTCGATCTCGGGCGCGCTCGCCGGACTCGTGGGCGCGATCGGGGTGTTGAGCTTCCCGTACCGCTTCGTCGACGGCTCGCTCACCGCACCCGGCTACACCTGGACGGGACTCACCGCCGCGCTGCTCGCGACGGCCGCCCCGCTCGGCACGGTGGTCTCGTCGTTCTTCTTCGCCGTCCTCCAGGTCGGCGGACTGGCGATGGAGCGGACGACCGAGGTGCCGCGGGAGCTGACACAGGTGCTCCAGGCGATCGTGATCGTGTTCCTCGCGGCCCGACTGCGGTTTCCCGGACGGTGGTTCAACCGCCGCGAGACCTTCGACCGTCACAAGCCCGAGGAGGCGGTGTGATGTTCCTCGACTCGGATCTGCTCATGTCGGCGCTGCGCGCCCTCACCCCGATCCTGCTGGCCGCGCTCGGCGGCGCGGTCTGCGAACGGGCCGGCGTGTTCAACATCGGCCTCGAAGGCATGATGCTGATGGGCTGTTTCACGTCGGTCGCCACCAGCTGGTTCACCGGCAGCGCCTGGCTCGGCGTGCTGGCCGCCGCCCTCGCCGCCGCCGCGTACTCGCTGATCCTGGCGGTGGGCGCGGTGACGCTGGGCGGGGACGCGGTGGTGCTGGGCGTGGCCATGAATCTCCTGGCCGTCGGCCTGACCGGCTTCCTCCTGCGTACGGTCTTCGGTGTGCAGGGCACTTTCGACGATCCGTCACTGACCGGGCTGCCGTTGGCCGGTGGCTTCACGCCGCTCACCTATCTGTCGTGGGCGGCGGTCGCCGTGGCCGCGGTGCTGCTCTCGCGGCACGTGTGGGGGCTCAGGCTGCGCGGAGTCGGCGAGGCCCCGGACGCGGCGGCGACGCTGGGGGTGAGCCCGGCGCGGTACAAGTACGCCGCCGTCCTGGTCTCCGGAGTCCTGTGCGGGCTCGCCGGGGCCCAACTCGCCCTAGGCAACGTCACCTTGTTCACCGAGAACATGACGGCGGGCCGCGGCTGGATCGCCGTCGTCGCGGTCATGCTCGGCCGTGCGGTCCCGGTCGGTGTGCTGCTCGCCGCGCTGCTCTTCGGCCTCGCCGAGGCGGCCGGCTTCCGTCTCCAGGGACTCGGCCTGCCCCAGCAGGCGACCGACGCCGCGCCCTACGTCGTCACGCTCGGCGCCCTCTTCCTGACGACGGCCCGCCGCCGTCGCCGTACCCCTACTCCGTCCGGAGCCGCCTCATGAGCCAGGACCAGCCAGACCTCCTCCCCGTCACCCGCATACCCCGCGCCGGGCTCCCGCCGCACGCGGTCGTCGTGGGCGACCCGGCCCGCGCGGCCGCCGTCGCCGCCCTGCTCGACGGTGCCGTGGAGGTGTCGTACCACCGCGAATACCGTGTGTTCAGCGGCAGTTGGAAGGGCGTGCCGGTCACCGTCGCCTCGCACGGCGTGGGCGGTCCCGGCGCGATCCTGCTCTTCCAGGAGCTGGCGGACGCGGGGGTCCGCACCCTCCTGCGCTTCGGCACGGCGGGCGCGATGAAGCCCGGCATCGGCGACGGCGATCTCGTGATCGCCGAGGCGGCCGTACGCGACGACGGGGTGACCCAGCAGCTGCTGCCGCCCGAGTACCCGGCGGTCGCGGCGCCCGAGGCGGTCCTCGCGCTCCAGCGCGCGGCCCGCGAGACGGGAGCCCCGCACCACCGGGGCATCGTCTGGACCCGGGCCGCCTTCCAGCCCGGGCTCCTCCCGCTCTTCTCCTACGACGGCGCCGGGCTCGCGGCGATCGAGATGGAGCTGTCGGCGCTGCTGGTGACCGCCTCGCTGCGGGGGCTCGTCGCGGGCGGCGTGCTCGTGGTCGACGGGGCGAACGCGGACGAGCTGGTGGACGACGAGGGCACCAGCGTCTACGACCCGCACCGCGAGGTCGTCGCGGCCGGTGTCGAGCGGGGCGCGGTGGTCTCGCTGGAGGCGCTGCGGCTGCTCGCGGAGGAGGACGCGCGGTGACCGTCGACCTGTTGGTGCACGGCGGTGCCGTCCTGACGGTCGACGAGGCGGGGACCGTGGTTCACAGCGGTGCCGTCGCCGTGCACGAGGGCGAGATAGTGGCCGTCGGTCAGGCGGAAGAGCTGTGTACCCGGTTCACAGCCGACGAGTCCATCGACGCGAGTGGCTGTCTCGTCCTGCCGGGGCTTGTGAACACGCACACCCACCTGGCGATGACCCTGCTGCGCGGCCGCGCCGACGACGTGACCCTCCAGGGCTTCCTGGAGCGGGTGCTGCCCGCGGAGGCCGCGCTCCTCGCGCCGAAGAACGTGGCGGCGGCCGTGCGGCTGGCGATCGCCGAGAGCGTCCGGGCCGGGGTGACCTCGGCGCTCGACATGTACTGGTTCCACGAGGCGGCCGAGCGGGCGGCCCGGGAGGCGGGTTGGCGGCTGCACTCCGGGCCCACCTTCATGGACGTGCCGGAGCCGCCCGACGGCCGCGCGTACGAGGAGCGGCTCGGCTGGGCCCGGCGGGACCTGGAGGCGCGCGGCGGGGCGCACGCCGGCCGCCGTCCCGTCGTCTTCGCGCACTCCGCCTACACCCTCTCCCCCGAGCAGCTCACCGGGATCGCCGCCCTGGCCCGGGAGTTCGGGGCGCTGCTGCACCTCCACGCGGCGGAGAACGCCACCGAGGTCGCCACCGTCGAGGTGCGGTACGGCAAGCGGCCGGTCGAGCTGCTGGACTCGCTCGGACTCCTCGGCCCCGACGTGCTGCTCGCGCACGCCGTCGACCTCACCGGGCCGGAGATCGCGGCGCTGGCCCGCACCGGCACCGCGGTCGCCCACTGTCCGGTCTCGAACCTGAAGCTGGGCTGCGGGATCGCTCCGGTGCCGCGGCTGCTGAGCGCCGGGGTGACCGTCGGACTCGGCACGGACGGCGCCGTCAGCTCGAACTCGCTGGACGTGTTGGGGGCCGTACGGCAGGCGGCGCTGGTGCACAAGGCGGACGGCGACCCGACGGCGGTCGGGGCCGAGCGGGCCGTACGCATGGCGACGATCGAGGGCGCGCGGGCGCTGGGCCTCGACGCGCACCTGGGGTCGCTGGAAACGGGCAAGCGGGCCGATCTGATCGTCCTGGACCTGAACGCCCCGCATCTGCGGCCGCTGCACGACCCGTGGTCGACGCTGGCGTACGCGGCGCACTCGGCGGATGTGCGCGACACCGTCGTGGACGGGCGGGTGCTGATGCGGGACCGTGAGCTGCGCACACTCGACGAGCGGGCCGTGATCGCGGATCTGGAGGCGCTCGTCTGAGCAGGCCGCATAATGTGCTGAGACATCCGACGTCTCAGCGCAGTGCGGGGCGAGAAGGAGGCCGGACATGGCTGTCACCGACGAGGCGATCGAGAAGATCAAGGGCATGATCGTCTCCGGCGCGCTGCGCCCCGGCGACCGGCTCCCCAAGGAGAGCGAGCTCGCCTCCGAGCTGGGGCTGTCCCGCAACTCGCTGCGCGAGGCCGTGCGGGCGCTGTCGCTGATCCGCATCCTGGACGTTCGGCAGGGCGACGGCACCTATGTGACCAGCCTGGACCCGCAACTCCTGCTCGAGGCGCTGAGCTTCGTCGTGGACTTCCACCGCGACGACACGGTCCTGGAGTTCCTGGCCGTGCGCCGCATCCTGGAGCCGGCCGCCACCGCGATGGCCGCCTCCCGGATCAGCGAGCAGCAACTGGACGCACTCGGCGCCCAGTTGGACAAGCTCGGCGACAGCCCGTCGGTGGAGGAGCTGGTCGCCTGCGATCTGGACTTCCACCGCGGGATCGTGCAGAGCTCCGGCAACTCGGTGCTCTGCTCGCTGATGGACGGCCTGTCCGGGCCCACCACCCGGGCCCGGATCTGGCGCGGTCTGACCCAGGAGGACGCGGTCAGCCGCACCCTGCACGAGCACCGGGCGATCCTGGCGGCCCTGCGCGACCGGGACGCCGAGGCGGCCCGCTCGTGGGCGACCGTGCACATCGCGAGCGTGGAGCAGTGGTTGCGCTCCACGCTGTGAGAAGCCTGTGTGAACCCTCCCAGCGGCACCGGAACGGGGGGTGTTCCGGGGTGGCGGACGGGGCAGTGATCCGTTCACTCCCCCGTGCAAGGGGGCTGCGGGCGCCCCCGCCCGACGCCGTAAGGTTGGTGCGTTAAGCGAGGGCACGTCGGAAGGAGGCGCTGGGTGATCGAGCTCGAGGGGGTTCCCGAGCTGATCGACCCGGTCATGGTGGCCGCGTTCGAGGGCTGGAACGACGCCGGCGACGCCGCCTCCACCGCGGTCGCGCATCTGGACAGGGAGTGGAAGGGCGAGGTGTTCGCGGCGCTCGACGCCGAGGACTACTACGACTTCCAGGTGAACCGCCCCACGGTGTGGCTGGACGGCGGAGTGCGCAAGATCACGTGGCCGACGACAAGGTTGTCGGTGGTCCGCGTCGGCGGTGACAAGCCGCGCGATCTCGTACTCGTCCGAGGTATCGAACCGTCGATGCGGTGGCGGTCGTTCTGCAACGAGCTGCTGGGCTTCGCCCACGAACTGGGCGTGGAGCTGGTGGTGATCCTGGGCGCGCTGCTCGGCGACACCCCGCACACCCGTCCGGTCCCGATCAGCGGGACCACGTCCGATCCGGACCTGGCCCAGCGGATGGACCTGGAGGAGACCAAGTACGAGGGCCCCACGGGCATCGTCGGCATCCTCCAGGAGGCGTGCACCCACGCGGGCGTGCCCGCGGTGTCGCTGTGGGCGGCCGTGCCGCACTACGTGTCGCAGCCGCCGAACCCGAAGGCGACGCTGGCCCTCCTGAACCGTCTGGAGGACCTGATCGACGTACGGATCCCGCTGGGCGAGCTGGCCGAGGACGCGCGCGCGTGGCAGGTGGGCGTGGACCAGCTGGCCGCCGAGGACAGCGAGGTCGCGGAGTACGTCCAGACGCTGGAGGAGGCCCGGGACACCGCGGAGCTGCCGGAGGCCTCGGGCGAGGCGATCGCCCGGGAGTTCGAGCGGTATCTGCGGCGCCGGGACGGCGGCCAGCCGGGCGGGCACGCGACCACGGACGGCAGCGACAGCACGGCCTATCTGCGGGACAGCCCGGGTCGTACGAAGCCGCCCAAGCCGCCGAGGCCGGAGGCGGACCGGGACGCCGACACGGACGCCGACACCGGCACGGACGCGGAGACCGGCACGGGCGCCGAGCCGGACGACGGGGACGCGTCGTCGGAGGACTGAGCCGGTGAGGGCGGTGCGCGGTGTCCCGCGC
>NZ_JBHUXV010000209.1:0-9918 GCF_042669125.1 Streptomyces sp. NPDC057253
CCTTCGCGGAGGTCAGCCCTTGACGATCGCGTCGATCCTCGCCAGTTCCTCCGCCTCGAAGTCCAGGTTGGCGATGGTGCCCACGCTGTCCTCGATCTGCCGCGGGCTGCTCGCGCCGACCAGGGCCGAGGTGACACGGCCGCCGCGCAGGACCCAGGCCAGAGCGAGCTGCGCGAGGGTCTGGCCGCGGTCCTTGGCAAGGTCGTTCAGGGCGCGCAGCTTGGCCACCAGGTCCTCGGTGACCGCGTCCGAGTTCAGGAAGGGGCTGTCGCTCGCGGCGCGCGAGTCCTCCGGGATGCCGTCCAGGTAGCGGCCGGTGAGCAGGCCCTGCTCCAGCGGGGAGAAGACGATCGAACCGGCCTCCACCTCGTCCAGCGCGTCCAGGACGCCCTCGTCCTCGGGGCGCCGGTCCAGCATCGAGTAGCGGGGCTGGTGGATGAGGAGCGGGGTGCCCAGCTCGCCGAGGATGCGGGCGGCCTCACGGGTCTGCTCGGCGTTGTAGTTGGAGATGCCGGCGTACAGCGCCTTGCCCTGCTGGACCGCGGTGTGCAGCGCGCCCATCGTCTCCTCCAGGGGAGTCTCCGGGTCGGGGCGGTGCGAGTAGAAGATGTCGACGTAGTCCAGGCCCATGCGCTTCAGGCTCTGGTCCAGCGAGGACAGCAGGTACTTGCGGGAGCCCCACTCGCCGTACGGGCCGGGCCACATCAGATAGCCGGCCTTGGTGGAGATGATCAGCTCGTCGCGGTAGGACGCGAAGTCGGCCTTCAGGGCCTCGCCGAACGCGGACTCGGCGGCACCGGGCGGCGGCCCGTAGTTGTTCGCGAGGTCGAAGTGGGTGACACCGAGGTCGAAGGCGCGGCGCAGGATGGCCCGCTGGGTCTCGACGGTGCGGTCCGCCGGACCGAAGTTGTGCCACAGGCCGAGCGAGATCGCGGGGAGCTTCAGGCCGCTGCGGCCGGTGCGCCGGTAGGGCATGTCCGCGTAGCGGTCGGGGTGTGCGGTGTACAACGCGACTCCAGAGGGGTTGGCACGGTGGTCCTCGAATCCTTCACCCACTCTTTCGCGACCTGGGGGCATTGGTCCAACAGAAGAATCCGATGGAATTCAGCGGATAGGCTTCTCAATCATGGAACTGCGCCATCTCCAGCATTTCGTCGCGGTCGCCGAGGACCAGCACTTCACCCGGGCCGCCGAGCGGCTGCTCGTGTCCCAGTCGGGGCTGTCCGCCTCCATCCGGGCGCTGGAGCGGGAGCTCCAGACACCGCTGTTCGTGCGGACCACCCGGCGGGTGACGCTCACCCCGGCCGGGCGGGCGCTGCTGGGCGAGGCCGAGCGGATCCTCGCCCAGGTGCGTTCGGCCCACGAGGCGGTGGCCGCGGTGCAGGGGGTGCTGCGCGGGATGCTGGCGATCGGCTCCGAGCAGTGCGTGGCGGGGCTGCATGTGGCGGGGCTGCTCGCCGCGTTCCGGCGGCAGCATCCGGACGTGGAGATCTGTCTGCGCCAGGCGGGCTCGGCCGCGCTCGCGGAGGAGGTCGCGGCCGGGCGGCTCGATCTGGCGTTCGCCGTCCGGGCGGCGCAGCAGGACACCGACCAGCTGCGGGTCGTACCGCTGTCGAGCGAGCCCATGACCGTGCTGTGCCATCGCAGTCACCGGCTGGCGACGGCCGGCGCCGCCGTGACGCCGGCGGATCTGGCCGGTGAGGTCTTCGTCGACTTCCATCCCGACTGGGGGCCGCGCCGCACCACCGACGCGGCCTTCGCCGACGCGGGTCTGCGCCGGAACGTCACGCTGGAGGTCAACGACGTGCACAGCCTCCTCGACCTGGTGGACGAGAACCTCGGCGTGGCCGTCGTCCCGCAGCACTTCCGGCACAAGCGGCCCGCGCTGACGGCCCTGCCCGTCAAGGGCACCGGCGAGGCCGTGTACGAGACGGTCGCCCTGCTGCCACCCCCGCAGGCGACGAGCCCGGCGGCCCGGGCACTGATGTCCCTGCTCGACAGCTGACGCCCCTGTCGGAGAAGCAGGGGCCTCGCCGTGTTCGGCCCCCGTGATCCCTGCGACGGGCGGCCGCCTCGATGCCCAGGGCCTCACGGCCGAGCAAGCGGCCCGCGTGCATCTGCCCGGGCAGGCGCCGGCGGGCTTCCACAGGAGCTGGATCCCGGACGCGTGCGGTCGGATCGGCTTTTGTGCGGCGGGACGCGGCGCGATGCGCGAGGGTGGACGTCATGCATGCAAAGGACATCCTCATCGACGGGTTCAGCCGTATCCAGGAAGAAGTCCACGCCGCCGTCGAGGGCCTGACCCCCGACGACCTCCACCACCGCCCCGCCCCCGACGCCAACTCGGTGGCCTGGCTCGTCTGGCATCTCACCCGCGTCCAGGACGACCACGTGGCCGGCGCCCTCGGACTCGACCAGGTCTGGCTGACGCAGGACTGGGAGAAGCGCTTCGGCCTCGATCTGAAGCCGCGCGACATCGGGTACGGCCACACCCCCGCGCAGGTCGCGAAAGTGCGCGTCGACTCCGCGGACCTGCTGACCGGGTACTACGACGCCGTCCACGCCCAGAGTCTCGAAGCCCTGCGCGGACTGAGCGCCCAGGACCTCGAACGGGTCGTGGACGAGAACTGGGATCCGCCGGTCACGCTGGGCGTCCGGCTGGTCAGCGTCCTGTCCGACGACCTTCAGCACGTCGGACAGGCCGCCTATCTGCGAGGCCTGCTTCAGAGCGCGTAGCCCGGCAGGACGACGTCCTCGATGAGGGCCTTGCGCTCGTCGAACGGGATGAAGGCGCTCTTGAGCGCGTTCACCGTGACCGTGCGCAGGTCCTCGACGCTCCAGCCCGCCTCCTCGACCAGCAGGGACATCTCCCGGGTCATCGTCGTCCCCGAGACCAGCCGGTTGTCGGTGTTGAGGGTGACCCGGAAGCCCAGCTCCTTCAGCGCGGTGATGGGGTGCTCGGCGATCGAGGCGGCCGCGCCGGTCTGGAGGTTGGACGTCGGGCACATCTCCAGGGCGATACGGCGGTCCCGGACCCAGCCCGCGAGCCGGCCGAGCTTGCCGCCCGCGAGGTCGGGGATGTCCTCGGTGATCCGCACACCGTGCCCGATGCGCTGGGCGCCGCACACCTGCACGGCCTGGTGGATGCTGGGCAGGCCGTGCGCCTCACCGGCGTGGATGGTGAACGGTACGTTCTCGCGGCGCAGGTGCTCGAAGGCGGCCAGGTGGTCGGCGGGCGGGAAGCCGTCCTCGGCGCCCGCGATGTCGAAGCCGACGACCCCCGCGTCCCGGAAGGCCACGGCCAGGTCGGCGGCCTCGCGCACCCGGTCGAACATCCGCATCCCGCACAGCAGCGTCCCGACCCGGACCGGCGTGCCCGCGGCGGCGGCCTTCGCCATACCGGCGGCGAGGCCCTCCTGGACGGTCTCGACGACCTCGGCCATGGCCAGACCGCCGGTGGTGTTCAGCTCGGGGGCGTAGCGCACCTCGCCGTACACGACACCGTCGGCGGCGAGGTCCAGGACGTACTCCTCGGCCGCGCGCAGCAGGCCCTCACGCGTCTGGAGGACGGCGAGGGTGTGCTCGAAGGTGGCTATGTAGCGCACCAGGTCACCGGAGTTCGCGGCCTCGAAGTACCAGGCGGCGAGCTCGTCCGGGTCGGTGGCGGGCAGGGTGTGGCCGACCTCGGCCGCCAGTTCCACGACGGTGGCGGGGCGCAGGCCGCCGTCGAGGTGGTCGTGCAGGACGGCCTTGGGGAGGCGGCGGATCAGGTCGGCGTCTACGCGCGTAGCGGTCATGGCGGGGTCTTTCCTCGAACGGGGTGGCGAGAGGGTCAGTCGGCGGGCTGGAGCAGGTCCCAGCGGTTTCCGTACAGGTCCTGGAAGACGGCGACGGAGCCGTAGGGCTCGTGGCGCGGCTCCTCCAGGAAGGTCACGCCCGCGGCGAGCATCCGGGCGTGGTCGCGGGTGAAGTCGTCGGTGTGCAGGAAGAACCCGACCCGCCCGCCGGTCTGGTCGCCGACCCGGCCCCGCTGGGCCTCACCCTTGGCGCGGGCGAGCAGCAGGTCGGTGCCGCCTTCACGGGCGTCCGGACGCACCACGACCCAGCGGGAGCCGTCGGGGCGGGGCGTGTCCTCGACGAGTTGGAAGCCGAGGGCCTCGGTGTAGAAGCGGATCGCCTCGTCATAGTCGTCGACGACGAGGGTGACCAGGGCGACGCGTCTCATCGGGACCTTCCGGGAGGGGTGGTTGACGGGAGAGGTTATACGTAAAACGTCAGGGGCGCCAGTCCGGTTTTCGCGGGGTCCCCGGTCAGAAAGGTGTCCTGACCGGGGACTGGCCTCAGCTACGGTCGAAGGCGCCGATCGGCGTCAGTTCCGGTACCGGAAGACGATCCGGCCGCGGGTGAGGTCGTACGGCGGGAGTTCCACCAGCACCCGGTCCTCCAGCACGATCTTGATGTAGTTCTTGCGGATCTTCCCGCTGATGTGCGCGAGCACCTGGTGGCCGTTCTCCAGCTCCACGATGAACATGGCGCTGCGCAGGCACTCCACGACCCTGCCCTCGACCTCGATGACGTTCTTCTGCTTCGTCATCGCACCAGCTCCAGGTTGCTGTTCACCGGCCGGGCGCCGATGCCCGCGAACAGTGCCGAGGCAGCCCGGTTGGTCTCCTGGACCTCGGTCCAGGCCTCGGCGAACCCGGAGCGGTGCAGGGTCCCCAGTGCGTGGGCGAGCAGCGCCCGGGCGATCCCGCGCCGCCGCTCCCCCGATCGGACCGCGAGCAGCCCGATGCGCGGCCGGATCACCGTCACCACCCGGATCAGGCCCAGATAGCGGTCCGGTGCCGCGGCCACCGCGTACTTCGACGGGTCGACGACGGTGTCCCCCGCGGGGAAGGGGATCACCTCCGCGGGCATCGACTCCCATCCGACGCTCGCCCCGACCTCGTCACGGATCGCGCGGTCCACCGCCCGCAGCAGACTCTCGTCCGCCTGGCCGGCCGGCACGACGGTCACCCCCGGTGGCGGCAGGACGTCGTCGAGCCCGGTGATCCGCGGGTCGGTCGGTACGGCGTACTCCCACTCGCGGCGCCGGACGGTGAACCCGGCCCGGCGCCAACGGGCCGTCAGGTCCGCGTCGGCTTCGTCGACCACCGTGTACAGGGGTGCCGGCAGCTGCGCGAGCATCGCCTCGGCGAGCCGGTCGAAAGGCGCGTCGTGCCAGGCGTCGATGCTGACGAACAGGCGTCCGTCGGGCCGGTGTTGCGCATGGCCGCGGCCGACCACCAAGTCGTCGTCCAGGGCGTGCCATTGCCTGTCCCCGACACGGGTGATCGTCACCGCGCTGTCGCTCAGGCCGGAGGTGAAAGGCTGTGTGTTCATCGGAGTCCCTCTCCAGGAGTGCCTCGATCCCAGGCGCTCCCGGCGACGCCGAACGTCAGCCGCCGGACCGTGACGGGATGAGGGAGCACCCACGGGTGACTGTGTTCACGGGGCTCACCTCCCTACGTCGATTCACGATCCGGCCTGAACCTAGCAGCGCCGCGTTCCCTCGCTCAAAGTCTTTTTCCCGTGGGTTCGGCCCGGGGTCCTAGGGCCGCGGACCGAGGCGCCGGGGGCCGGTTCGCCGGTAGCGTCCCGTCCATGACGATCACCGAGAGCCGCACCCCCGAGCAGCGCAAGCGCGATGTACTGGCCCGGCTGGAGCGGGAGACGGACATCTGGGTGGCCTCCGCGGACGCCGACGGACTGCCCTGTCTGGTCGCGCTGTGGTTCGTCTGGCACGATGACTGCGTCTGGCTGTCGACCCGGATCACCAACCCCACGGGCCGCAATCTGCGCGACGGCGGCCGCACCCGGCTGGCCCTCGGGGACACCCAGGACGTGGTGCTCATCGACGGTGACGTGCGGACGTACGGCGGCCAGGAGGTGCCGGACGCGGCGATCGGCGCCTTCATCGGGAAGCACGGCTGGGATCCGCGCGAGGACAGCGCGTCCTACGCCTTCTTCGAGGTGCGCCCGCGCACGGTGCAGGCCCTGCACGGCGTGCACGAGATGCGCGGGCGGCACATCATGGAGGACGGCGTGTGGGTCGTGTGAGCGCTTAATCGGCCTGCTGATGAAGTGAGTTGAGGGAGTCGAGCTCGTCCTCGGTCAGCCTCAGCGCGCCCGCCGCGATGTTCTCGGTGAGGTGGTCGGGGTTGCCGGTGCCGGGGATGGCGAGGACGTGCGGGCCCTGGGCCAGGGTCCAGGCGAGGCGGACCTGGGCGGGGGTGGCGCCGTGCACCTGTGCGATCGCGAGGACGGCCTCGTCGTGGCCGGCGGTGGCGCCCTGTTCGGCGCCCTCGCCCGCGATGGCGTAGAACGGCACGAAGGCGATGCCCTGTTCACGGCAGATCCGCACCATCTCGTCGGTGCCGGGGTTGCCGGAGCCCAGCCCGAACCGGTTCTGGACGCAGACCACGGGTGCGATGGCCTGTGCCTCGGCGAGGTGGCGGGGTGCGACGTTCGAGATGCCGAGGTGCCGGATCAGCCCTTCCTTCCGCAGGTCGGCCAGCGCGCCGAAGTGCTCGGCGATCGAGTCCTGTCCCATCCGCCGCAGGTTCACCACGTCGAGGTGGTCGCGCCCGAGCTGGCGGAGGTTCTCCTCGACATGGCCGCGCAGGTCCTCCGGTCGGGCCGAAGTCCCCCACTCCCCCGCGTAGTTCCGGTACGGCCCGACCTTGGTGACGATGACGAGGTCGTCGGCGTACGGGGAGAGCGCGCTGTTGATGATCTCGTTGGCGGAGCGCAGCGAGGAGAAGTAGAAGGCGGCCGTGTCGATGTGGTTGACGCCGAGCTCGACCGCCCTGTGCAGCACCGCGACGGAGCGCTTCCGGTCGCTCGGGGTGCCGAGGTGGAAGGCCGCGCTGCCGGTCAGCCGCATCGCGCCGAAGCCCATGCGGTTGACGGTGAGATCGCCGAGTGTCCAGGTGCCTGCCGCGTCCGCGGTGATCGTTTCGGAGGTCATCGGCGGATGATGACACACTCCCGGACCTCGACCGGCGGCACCTTCCGCACTCCTACCTGCGCTGTGCGGCCAGCCGGACGGGCGCGTTGGCCGCGCCGAACCCGCTGTAGCCGCCGGAGCGTTGCACGAACTCGAAGAACACCTGGCCGACCGTCTCGGTGTAGCAGTGGCGGAACTCCCCGCCCCGCTCGTCGCGGTCGTAGAGGATGCCGAGTTCACGGAAGGTCTCCACCTCCCCTTCCGCGAACTCGAACCGCGCCTGAAGGTCGTCGTAGTAGTTCGCGGGGATCCTCAGCAGCCGCGCCCCGGCCGCCCGGAAGCGGCGCACCGCGGCAACGAGGTCGTCGACGGCGAACGCCACGTGCCGGGCCCGCGGCCCGCCGTCCTCCTGCGGGGAGGGCGCGAGGTTGAGGACCAGTCTGGGCCCGGCGGAGGAGGCGGACAGGGCGCGGCTGCGGAACAGGCCGTAGGGGTCGGCGAGTTCGACGGTGTCGTGCGGGCTGAGGCCGAGGACCGTGCGGTGGAAGAGCACGGATTCGTCGAAGTGGTGCCAGGGCTGGGTGAGCGCGAGGTGGTCGATGGCCGTGCCGTCGGCGGGTGCGCTGTCGGCCGTGTACGCGAAGTCGTCGGTCCAGCTGGGGAGTTCGGGGCGGCCGGTCGCGCAGAAGAGGACCTCGGTGCCGTCCGGGGCGGCGATCGACTCCAGGGGGACGTCCTGGGCGGTGCGGCGTTTCGGCAGGGCGGGCGCGAGCAGGGCTTCCGCGCGGCGGGCGGAGGCAGCCGGGTCCGCCGTCTCCAGGCCCACGGCGGCCAGGGTGGTGTCCGTACGGCCGCCCGCGGCACCGGTGTTGACCAGGACCCGGGCCTCGCCCCGCGCCCAGAGGTCGACGGGCTTGCCGTGGTGACGGGCGGTGCGGGTGAAGCCGAGGGCCGTGAGGAGTTCGCCGACGGGTTCGGGGTCGCTGGTGGCGAGTTCGGCGAAGGCGACACCGGAGGGGATCACCGGGACCGGGAGGGGCAGGACCCCGGCGTCCTCCTCCAGGGCGAGCAGGGAGCGCAGGCCGTCCAGGGCGGTACGGCCCGCGTCGGCCTGACGGAAGACGTCGTTGAAGACCTCCAGGGACAGCGGGCCCTGGTACCCGGCGTTCAGGACGTGCCGCAGGAGTCCTGCCACGTCGAAGCCGCCCTGGCCGGGGAAGCAGCGGTAGTGGCGGCTCCACTGGAGGACGTCCATGGCCATGCGGGGCGCGTCGGCGAGCTGGAGGAAGAAGATCTTCTCGCCGGGGATGTCCTCGATGCCCTTGGGGTCGGAGCCGCGGGAGAGGATGTGGAAGCTGTCCAGGCAGGTGCCGAGCGCCGGGTGCCCGGCGGTCTCGACGATCCGCCAGGCGTGGTCGTACGTGCTGACGTGCCGCCCCCAGGCCAGCGCTTCGTAGGCCACCCGGACGCCGGACTCCTCGGCCAGGTCGGCGAGTCGGCTCAGCTGCTCGGCGGCGAGGGCGTCGTCGTCGACCGTCTGCGGGGCCACGCTGGAGCAGACCAGGACGGTGTCGGCGCCGAGCCTGCGCATCAGCTCGAACTTGTGCCGGGCCCGCCTCAGATTGCGGGCGAAGTCCTCCTCGGGGACGGCCTCGATGTCCCGCATCGGCTGGTAGAGGTCGATGGTCAGGCCCAGATCGGCGGTGCGGGCGGCGATCTCCTCGGGGGTGAGGGGGCTGGCGAGGAGGTCGTTCTCGAAGATCTCGACACCGTCGAAGCCGGCCCGGGCGGCGGCGGTCAGCTTCTCGGTGAGGGTGCCGCTGAGGCAGACGGTGGCGATGGACTTACGCATGGTCGCTCCCTGAGAGGTCGATCCAGGTCTTGCCGGCCCGTGCGGCCGCTCCGGCGAAGGCCTCCTGCGCCCCCGCGAGCGGGAAGCGGGCCTCGGTCACGGCTCCGGGGCGGGCGTCGGGCAGTTCGGCCAGGGCGGCGGTGAAGTCGCCGGGGTGGTCGTAGATCATCGAGCCGCGCAGCACGAGCCGGCGCCGGACCACGTCGTCGGTGGTCAGCGGCAGCCGCTCGGAGTTGAGGCCGACGAGCACGACGGTGGCCCCGGGGTCGGCCCGGTCCACCGCGGGGCGCAGGGCGGGCGCGTACCCGGAGCTCTCGAAGACGAAGGTGAATCCGCTACGGCCGTCGTCGGCGACGGCACCGAGCCGTACCGCCCGCGCCGGCCGCTCGGGGTGGGGTTCGGTGACGACCGGGGTGAGACCGAGGCGGGAGAGGACGAGGCACAGCAGCAGGCCCTGGGCTCCGGCGCCGACGACCAGGCAGCGGTCCCGGTCGGTGACCCCGCTGCGACGGACCGCGGCGCGGGCGACGGTGTACGGCTCGGCGCAGGCGAGGTCCGCGCCCGGCAGACCGTCGGGCACGGGGTGCACGAAGGGGGCGGGGACGGCGACGCGTTCGGCGAGCACCCCCGGAGCGTTCAGACCGACGATGGTGCGGTGGGGGCAGGCGGAGGTCAGGCCGGTGAGGCAGTCGGCGCACGTGAGGCAGGCGTAGTTGGGTTCGATGACCACGAATTGGTCCACCAGGTGGTCCGGTGCGTCCGCTCCGGTCGAGACGACCCGACCGAATCCCTCGTGGCCCATGGCCCACGGGGTGACGGGAGCGGTCCGCCTGCCGTGGAAGACGGCCAAGTCCGTGCCGCACAGGCCCACTCCGCCCACTTCGACGATCACCTCGCCGGGTGCGGGGACCGGTTCCGGCCAGTCGTCGACCGTCTCGATCCGTTCCGGCGCCGTGAGGACCGCTGCTTTCACTGGGGCTCCCAAGTGGACCACTAGATGGTTCGTTCGATCCGCTGTGCGGTCAGACTAGGCGGCGTGCGCCGCTCGAACAAGGGCCCGGCGGGCGGAGACGCCGAG
>NZ_JBHUXV010000210.1:0-9917 GCF_042669125.1 Streptomyces sp. NPDC057253
GTCACGGACCGTCGGCCCCACCTGCCGTTCTCTTGACGCGGCGCCGGGGCCTGCTACTGGGCCGCCGCCTGCTGGGCCAGTACCTGGTGCAGGGGTTCCGTCTCGCGGCGCTTGTACTCCTGGATCGCCCAGCCGTTGCCGTCCGGGTCCTTGAAGTACATGAAGGTGGCGCCGTCCTGCGGGGCGAACTGGACCGGCTCGCTGACGTCCAGGCCGCGGGCCGTGAGCTCCTCGTACGCCGCCTTCGCGTCCGTCACGCACAGCTGCATGCCGTGGTACGTGCCGGGCTGCGGAGCCCCCGTGGGGACCTGGAGGCCGTCCACCAGGGCGATGGAACAGCCCGACCCTGGCGGGGTCAGCTGACAGATGCGGACGCCCTCCATCACCTCGCCGTCCAGATCCACGTGGAAGCCGACCTTGTCGCGGTAGAACTCCTTGGCCCGGTCCACGTCCGTGACCGGCAGCAGGATCACTTCGAGGCTCATGTCCATGGCGTGACTCCCTCGTCGACGTCAGTACATTCGGCCGTCCTCAGAAGCGCCAGCGTGTCTGGCTGAACGGCTGTCCCTTACCGAAGCCGAAAACCGTCCGCGGCGCCACCGCATAGACGACGGCGTGTCCCGGGCCGTGGTGGAAATACCCCTCCCGTACCTCGAAGTGCCAGAAATCGCCGTACTTCGCCTCCCACGCCGCGGCCAGCTCCCGCAGCCGCGTGTCGTCGGAGACCCGCACCGCCTCGCCCTCCACCACCAGGTCGTAGCCCTTGTCCCAGATGTTCGTGCCGGTGGTCAGCGTGACGTGCGCGTTGTGCGCGAGGTTCTTCGCCTTGCGCTCCTCGGGACCGGTGCAGAAGTGCAGCGCCCCGTGCGCCCACACCGCGGGCAACGGCGTGACGTGCGGGCGCCCGTCCGGCCGTACCGTCGAGATCCAGAACAGCTCGGCGGAGGCCAGCAGCGACTCGGCGTCGGCCCAGGAGTGCGCCGTGGCGTCGGGGTCGCTGTAGCGGCGGTCGAGGTGGGTCTCGGGTTCCTGCTCGGTCATCACACAGCCTCCGGCTCGGGAAGACTCGGGCCACCGCGGCGACCCGGCTCGACGGTCCCAGTCTGACCCTTCCCCTACCCAAATCCCCCCGCCCGCTCCCCGGCGCTTCTCCCCGTCACTCCGGTTAGGCTCGATCGATACGACCTTGATCGGACGGGAGGCCGAGATGACCGCGGCGCCGGGGCGCAGGAGCAGTACCTTCACGCGGCTGCTGCGGCACGGTTTCACCGATCCGTCCGCCGCCGAGCGGCTGCTGGACAGCCCGGAGCTGAGCGCCGTACGCAATGACCCGGTGCTCCTGGAGGCCCTCGGCGCCACCGCCGACCCCGACCTCGCGCTGCACGGTCTCGTACGGCTCCTGGAGGCGCAGCCCGACCGGGAGCTGCTGGACACGGTGATAGCGGCGAAGCCGTTGCGGGACCGGCTGCTCGGGGTGCTCGGCGCGTCCGCCGCGCTCGCCGAGCACCTCGCCCGGCATCCGAGGGACTGGCACGCGCTGGTCACCTACGAGCCGCGCGACCTGCACCCCGGCGTGGAGGAGTTCGAGCGCGGGCTCGCCGAGGCCACCGACCCCGTCTCGCTGCGTGTCGCCTACCGCCGCTGTCTGCTGTCCATCGCCGCCCGGGACGTGTGCGGCACCACCGACCTCGCCGAGACCGCCGCCGAGCTCGCCGACCTCGCCACCGCCACCCTCAGGGCCGCCCTCGCCCTGGCGCGCGCGGCCGCACCCGAGGACGCCGCGCTGTGCCGGCTCGCGGTCATCGCGATGGGCAAGTGCGGTGGCCACGAGCTGAACTACGTCTCCGACGTCGATGTGATCTTCGTGGCGGAGACCGCCGACGGGGCCGACGAGGGCAAGGCGCTGCGCGCCGCCACCAAGCTGGCCTCGCACATGATGCGCATCTGCTCCGAGACCACCGTCGAGGGCTCCATCTGGCCCGTCGACGCCAATCTGCGGCCCGAGGGACGCAACGGCCCGCTCGTGCGCACCCTCTCCTCCCATCTCGCCTACTACCAGCGCTGGGCCAAGACCTGGGAGTTCCAGGCCCTCCTCAAGGCCCGCCCGGTCGCCGGTGACCTCGAACTCGGCGAGAGTTACGTCGAGGCCCTCGAACCCCTCGTCTGGAAGGCCGCCGAGCGCGAGAACTTCGTCACCGACGTGCAGAAGATGCGCCGCCGGGTCGTCGAGAACATCCCCGTCGCCGAGCTCGACCGCCAGCTCAAGCTCGGCCCCGGTGGCCTGAGGGACGTCGAATTCGCCGTCCAGCTCCTCCAGTTGGTGCACGGCCGCGAGGACGGCTCGCTGCGCAGCGGCAGCACGCTGGGCGCCCTCCAGGCGCTCGCCGCCGGCGGCTATGTCGGCCGCGCCGACGCCGCCCAGCTCGACGAGGCCTACCGCTTCCTGCGCTCCATGGAGCACCGCATCCAGCTCTACCGGCTGCGCCGCACCCACCTCGTCCCCGAGGACGAGGCCGACCTGCGCCGCCTCGGCCGCTCCCTCGGCCTGCGCACCGACCCGGTGACCGAGCTGAACCGCGAGTGGAAGCGGCACGCCTCCGTCGTACGACGGCTGCACGAGAAGCTGTTCTACCGGCCGCTGCTGGACGCGGTGGCCCAACTCGGGCCCGGCGAGATCCGGTTGAGCACCGGGGCGGCCAGGGAGCGGCTGGTCGCGCTCGGGTACGCCGACCCGGCCGCCGCCCTGCGCCACCTGGAGGCCCTGGCCTCCGGCGTCACCCGCAAGGCCGCCATCCAGCGAACCCTCCTTCCGGTGCTGCTCGGTTGGTTCGCCGAGTCCGCCGACCCGGACGCCGGACTGCTCAACTTCCGCAAGGTGTCGGACGCGTTGGGCAAGACGCCCTGGTACCTGCGGCTGCTGCGGGACGAGGGCGCCGCCGCCGAGAACCTCGCCCGGGTGCTGTCCGCCGGCCGCCTCGCCCCCGACCTGCTGATGCGCGCCCCCGAAGCGGTCGCCCTCCTCGGGGACGGCGACGGCGGCGGGCTCGACCCGCGCGGGCGCGCATCCCTGGAGCAGGAGATCCTCGCCGCCGTACGCCGCGCCGACGGGGCCGTACAGGCGGTCACCGCGGCCCGCGGAGTCCGCCGCCGCGAACTCTTCCGTACGGCCGCGGCCGACATCGTCGGCTCCTACGGCACCGAGACCCAGCCCGCCGAACCCGACCAGGGCGCCCTCATGGACCGCATCGGCGACGCCGTGTCCGACCTGACCGCGGCGACCCTCGCCGGCACCCTGCGCGCGGTCGTCCGGGACGGCTGGGGCGACACCCTGCCCACCCGGTTCGCCGTCATCGGCATGGGCCGCTTCGGTGGGCACGAACTCGGCTACGGCTCCGACGCGGACGTCCTGTTCGTGCACGAGCCCCGCGAGGGCGTCGAGGAGCGCGAGGCCTCTCAGGCCGCCAACAAGGTCGTCTCCGAGATGCGCCGACTGCTCCAACTGCCGAGCGCCGACCCGCCGCTGCTGATCGACGCCGACCTGCGCCCGGAGGGCAAGTCCGGGCCGCTGGTACGGACGTTGACGTCGTATGAGGCCTACTACCGGCGCTGGTCGCTGGTCTGGGAGTCACAGGCGCTGCTGCGGGCCGAACCGGTCGCCGGGGACGAGGAGTTGGGCCGCCGTTTCGTCGAGCTGATCGACCCCCTGCGGTACCCGGTCGCCGGTCTCGGCGACGACGCCGTACGGGAGATCCGGCGGTTGAAGGCGCGGATGGAGTCCGAGCGGTTGCCTCGCGGGGCCGACCCGAAGCTGCACACCAAGCTGGGGCCCGGGGGGTTGTCGGACGTCGAGTGGACGGTTCAGCTGGTGCAGATGCGGCACGGGGCCGGTGAACCGGGGCTGCGGACCACGCGTACGCGGGCCGCGCTTGCCGCCGCGCGGGACGCCGGGTTCATTTCGGCGGAGAACGCGGCGGTTCTCGACGAGGCGTGGGTGCTGGCCACGCGGGTGCGCAATGCGGTGATGCTGGTGCGGGGGCGGGCGGGGGACACGTTTCCTTCCGAGGCGCGGGAACTGGCTGCGGTGGGGCGGTACTTGGGGTATGAGGCCGGGCATGTGGGGGACATGCTGGACGATTACCGGCGTACTGCTCGGCGGGCTCGGGGGGTGGTGGAGGAGTTGTTCTACGGGGCGTAGGAGGGGTCTTTCTTCGGCTGCGGGCCGGTGGGGGCTCGTCGCGCAGTTCCCCGCGCCCCTGAGTGGGTCAGCGCAATCCCTGCCAAGACGACCCCCATACCCATCAGCACCCGAAGCCCCACTCGTTCGTCCAGCACCACCGCTCCCAGAGCTACCGACACCACCGGCAACAAGTAGCCCACCGTCGCCGCCGTCACCGGGCCCTCGTCCGCTATCAGGCGGTAGTTGAGGTAGAAGGTGACCCCCGTGCCCAGGATGCCCAGGGCCGTCACCGCTCCCAGGGCCGTGAGGTCGGCGTGCAGCGGGCCCGCCACCGGTACCGACAGGGTGGTCCACGCCGTCGCCATGAGGAGTTGGGCCGCGGAGTAGGCCAACGGGGCCTGGTTCGAGGTGAGTTTGCGGGCCATGTACGCGAAGGCCACGGCGTAGCTCGCGGCGGCGGCCAGGAGGGCCAGGGCGCCCCAGGTCAGCAGGCCCGAGCGGTGCCAGGGGGCGAAGATCAGGACGGTGCCGGCGAAGCCGAGGAGGAGGCCGGTCAGCCGGAGCGGTCGCAGGCCGCGGTCGGTGCCCAGCAGGACTCCGATCAGCAGGGACCACAGCGGAGTCGTCGCGTTCAGGACGCCCGCGATGCCGGAGTCGACGGTCTGCTCGCCCACCGCGAACAGGGCGAAGGGGACGGCGTTGCAGAACAGCGCCGCCACGATCAGATGACCCCAGGTGGCGCGGGAGCGGGGCAGGCGCTGGCGGGCCGCGCGGGCCAGCAGGAACAGCACGGCCGTACCCAGCGCGCACCGCGCGATCGTGATCTGGGCGGGGGACAGGCCGTGGTCGAGGGCCAGCTTGATCCAGAGGAAGCCGGAGCCCCACAGGAGCGCGAGAACGGCCATACGGAGGGTGGAGGCGGGTGACATGGCTCCACGGTCCCGGCCGGGACGCGTGAGGACAAGTGAAAGATCCTGGAGGCATCGTTAAGCTGGAGTACATGCTTGATGTACGACGGATGCAGATGCTGGCGGCCGTGGTGAGCAGCGGCTCCGTCACCGCGGCCGCGGCCCGGCTCGGCTACACGCCCTCCGCGATCAGCCAGCAGGTGGCGGCGCTGGAGAAGGAGGCTGGGACCGAGCTGCTCGAACGGGTCGGTCGGGGGGTGCGGCCCACGCCCGCCGGGCTGCTGCTCACCGAGCACGCCGAGGCGATCGGCCGCCGGGTCGCCGAGGCGGAGACCGCCCTCACGGACCTCCTCGCGGGCCGCACCGGCCGGCTCGCGGTGCGCTACTTCGCCACGGCCGGCGCCCACCTGGTCGCCCCCGCGGTGGCGCGACTGCGGACCGAGCGGCCCGGCGTACGGATCGAGCTGAGACTGTCCGGCCCCGACCCCCTGCCCGCCGTCCGCGAGGGCCGCGCCGACCTGGCCCTGGTCGTCCGGGAGGGGGCGGCCGACCAGGCGCAGGCGGTCAGGCAGATGGGTACGGATCCGGCCCCGGTCGTCGAGGAAGGGCGGGCCGATCTCGCGCCGGTCGTCCGGGAGAGGCCTGCCGACCCGGCGCGTCGCGTCGGACCGGGCGGCGGTGACGGCGTACGGCTGCTGCACCTGCTCGACGACCCCTACCTCGCCGTGCTGCCGAAGGCCCACCCCCTCGCGGCCCGCCGCACCCTCCGCCTGGCCGACCTCGCCGGTGAGGCCTGGGTCGGGAGTGAGTGGCCGGGGCCCTGTCTCGACGCTCAGCTCGGGGCCTGTGCGGCGGCCGGGTTCCAGCCCCGTTTCGTCGTGGACAGCGAGGACTACGCCACCGCGCAGGGCTTCGTCGCGGCGGGGCTCGGGGTCACCATGATCCCGCGGCTGGGGCTCGGCGGACGCCACCCCGAGGTCGCCGTACGCCCGCTGAAGGGCCCGGAACCGACCCGGGCGATCCTCGCCGCCGTACGGGAGACCGCGGCACCGCAACCGGCTCTGGAGGCGTTCGTCGAGGCGCTGCGGGAAGCGGCCGCGGGCTAGCCGGCGCGGTCTCCGACCGGGACGGCCTTCGGCAGCCGGTACGGCAGCGTGCCGTACCAGAGCCGCGCCACCGTGAAGCCGAACAGCAGGCACAGGATGCCGCCCACCGCGTCGAGCCAGAAGTGGTTGGCGGTGGCGACGATGACCAGCAGGGTCGCCGCGGGGTAGAGGAGGCCGAGCACCCGCACCCACGGCACCGACGCCAGCGCGAAGATCGTCAGACCGCACCACAGGGACCAGCCGATGTGCATGGACGGCATCGCGGCGTACTGGTTGGACATGTGCTTGAGGTCGCCGGAGGCCATCGAGCCCCAGGTCTGGTGGACCATGACGGTGTCGACGAAGTCGCCGCCGGTCATCAGCCGCGGCGGTGCCAGCGGGTACAGGTAGTAACCGACCAGGGCCACGACCGTGGTCGCGAAGAGCACCAGCCGCGCCGCCGCGTACCGGCCCGGATGGCTGCGGTAGAGCCAGATCAGGACGCCCAGCGTCACGACGAAGTGCAGCGTCGCGTAGTAGTAGTTCATCCCGACGATGAGCCAACTCACCGAGTTCACCGCGTGGTTGACCGACTCCTCGACGGCGATGCCCAGATGGTGCTCCATCCGCCAGATCCAGTCGGCGTTGCGCAGCGCCTCCGCCTTCTGCTCCGGCACCGCGTTGCGGATCAGGGAGTACGTCCAGTAACTCACCCCGATCAGCAGGATCTCGAACCAGAGGCGAGGTCGGCGCGGGGTGCGCAGCCGGTGCAGGAGACCGGGCCGGGCCGAGGCCGTGAGGGAGTCAGGAACGGCCGCGTTCTCACGGTCTTCCAGACTGGTCACGGTCGAGTCACCCATAGACACAAAGTCTGCCAGAAACGCCCTACCCCACCGATCATCCCCTGGTCGGGTTCGGGCCGCATGTCCTACGACGGGAAGACCGTCCCCTTCTCCTCCTCGCGCAGTGGCCCGGGCCCGGTTTCTCCGCCCTGCGGACGAGTGATGACCCCGGAACGCACCGGGCCGGCGCCCCTACTTGCGCGTGCGGTCCCCCGGGGCGGACGCCGTCGAACCCCGTACCACCAGCTCCGGCATGAACACGAACTCGCTGTGCGGCGCGGGCGTCCCGCCGATCTCCTCCAGCAACGTCCGTACCGCGGCCTGTCCCATGGCCGGCACCGGCTTGCGGATCGTGGTCAGCGGCGGGTCGGTGAAGGCGATCAGCGGGGAGTCGTCGAAGCCCACCACCGAGACGTCCCGCGGCACCTCCAGACCCAGCTGCCGGGCCGCCCGTATCGCGCCGAGCGCCATCATGTCGCTCGCGCACACCACCGCCGTGCAGTCCCGTTCGATCAGTGCGGTGGCCGCCGCCTGGCCGCCCTCCAGGGTGTACAGGGAGTGCTGCACCAGCTCCTCCTCGACCGTCGGCGCGGGCAGGCCCAGCTGGTCCTGCACGGCCCGTACGAACCCCTCGATCTTGCGCTGCACCGGCACGAACCGCTTGGGGCCGAGCGCCAGCCCGATCCGCGTGTGCCCCAGCGACACCAGATGCGTCACCGCCAGGCTCATCGCCGCGCGGTCGTCGGGGGAGATGAAGGGCGCCTGCACCTTGGGGGAGAAGCCGTCCACGAGCACGTACGGCACACCCTGGGCGCGCAGCCGGTCGTAGCGCTCCATGTCGGCCGTGGTGTCGGCGTGCAGTCCGGAGACGTAGATGATGCCGGCGACCCCCCGGTCCACCAGCATCTCCGTCAGCTCGTCCTCCGTGGAGCCGCCCGGGGTCTGGGTGGCCAGCACCGGGGTGTAGCCCTGCCGTGTCAGCGCCTGTCCGATCACCTGCGCGAGGGCCGGGAAGATCGGGTTCTCCAGCTCCGGGGTGATCAGGCCCACCAGGCCCTCGCTGCGCTGCCGCAGCCGGACCGGGCGCTCGTAGCCCAGCACGTCGAGGGCGGCCAGCACGGACTGGCGCGTGGTGGCGGCGACGCCGGGCTTCCCGTTGAGGACGCGGCTGACGGTCGCTTCGCTCACCCCCGCCTGAGCAGCGATGTCGGCAAGCCGTGTGGTCACGGCACCGGACTGTACCGGCCGTATCGTCATCGCGGTCCCTCTGTTCTGGTCGGCGCCGCTTGTCCCGCAAGGGGATGATTCCCGTGCGGCACCTGGATGGCAAGAGCTTGCAGAGTCTTGCACACCCGCCCGCACCGTGCTCCGTCCCTGGAAACAAGCGTCTCACGGGGGTCGCCGACAGGTCACACGCGGATAACTTCAGCGGGCTCTTGCAGTTTTTTGCTGCAAGGTCTTTCGCAAGCCTTGCATCGCTGTTACGTTCGGCCACGCCCGGCGGAGAAGGCGGACGGGACCCCCTTCGCAGCACAGCAGTACAGCAGCACACGGGCCATCACCCTCAAGGAGATCTCATGCGGCGTGGCATAGCGGCCACAGCGCTGGTGGCGTCCTTCGCCCTCGCGGCGACGGCCTGCGGCGGAAGCGACAGCGGCGACAAGGCCGACGGTCCGGTCACCATCACCTGGTGGGACACCTCCAACGCCACCAATGAGGCGCCGACGTACAAGGCCCTGATCAAGGACTTCGAGGCCGCCAACAAGGACGTCAAGGTCAAGTACGTCAACGTCCAGTTCGACCAGGCGCAGAACAAGTTCGACACCGCCGCAGGTGCCTCCGGCGCCCCCGACGTGCTGCGCTCCGAGGTCGGCTGGACCCCGGCCTTCGCCAAGAAGGGCTACTTCCTGCCGCTGGACGGCACCGAGGCCCTCGCCGACCAGGCCAAGTTCAAGTCCAACCTGATCGAGCAGGCCAAGTACGACGGCAAGACCTACGGGGTGCCGCTGGTCACCGACACCCTCGCCCTGGTCTACAACAAGCAGCTCTTCGCGAAGGCCGGCGTCGAGGCGCCCAAGACCTGGGACGAGCTGAAGGCCGCCGCCGCCACGATCAAGGCGAAGACCGGCGTCGACGGCTACTGGGGCTCCACCCAGGCCTACTACGCCCAGACCTTCCTCTACGGCGAGGGCACCGACACCGTCGACGCCTCCGCCAAGAAGATCACCGTGAACTCGGCCGCCGCCAAGAAGGGCTACGGCACCTGGCTGAGCCTTTTCTCCGGCAAGGGCCTGCACAAGGCCGACACCACCGCCGACGCCTACGCCCACATCCAGGACGCGTTCGTCAACGGCAAGGTCGCCGCGATCATCCAGGGCCCGTGGGAGATCACGAACTTCTACAAGGGCTCCGCGTTCGCGGACAAGGCCAACCTCGGCATCGCCACCGTCCCGGCCGGCTCCACCGGCAAGGCGGGCGCCCCGACCGGCGGCCACAACCTCTCCGTCTACGCCGGCTCGGACGCCGCCCACCAGAAGGCCGCGCTGAAGTTCGTCAACTTCATGACCTCCGCGAAGTCCCAGTCGACGATCGCCCTGAAGAACTCCACGCTGCCCACCCGCGACGACGCCTACACCGACCAGGTCAAGGCCGACCCGGGCATCGCCGGCTACGGCACGGTCCTCGCCGCCGCCCAGCCGCGCCCGGCCCTGCCCGAGTACAGCTCCCTGTGGGGCCCGCTGGACACCGAGCTGCCCAAGGTCGCCGGCGGCAAGGAGTCCCTGGACAAGGGTCTGAGCAACGCCGAGACCGCCATCGCCAAGCTGGTGCCGGACTTCAGCAAGTGAGCCCGCGTGGCCGCCGGATCTCCTGGACCTGGGGGAGAGATCCGGCGGCCACCCGGTCC
>NZ_JBHUXV010000211.1:0-9871 GCF_042669125.1 Streptomyces sp. NPDC057253
TCCGGCGAGTAGTCGGGCAGAGTCGGCTCGGCTGACGGTTCCGGGAGGGCGCTCGACCGGTGGGTGGGGCGCCCTCCTCGTCGTTCAGTGGCTGTGGTGCGGGGTCTGGCCTTCCGGTCCGAGGTCGGGTGGGACGCAGTAGTCGACGTCCGACTCTGGGGAGATCAGATCGCCGGAGTCGATGTCGGTGCAGTAGGCGTCGAAGACTTCTCCGGCGGTGAGGGGTTCGAGGCCGTCGCCGCGCAGGCGCCAGCCGTAGATGCGGTCGGTGGTTCCCGGGGCGCTGGTGCGCATGACCAGTCCGCCGGGACTCTGAGTGGCGATGCCGAGTGCCAGGACGGTGGTGAATTCGAGGGCTTCTGCTTCGTCGAGTTGGACGGATCCGTCGCTGTTCTCGTCGGAGTGGAGGACGGAGACGAGGGCTTCCGGGGTGCCGGTGATGCTGCACACGAGGTGGTGTTCGCCTGGTTGTGCGGTATCGAGGATCCGGACGAGGAGGTCCGAGGCGCGGGTGAAGGCGGCGCGGCCGATGTCCTCCCCGCAGGAGCCGCAGCTGCCGAGGCGGGCGAGGAGTGTGGTCGCGTACTCCCAGGTGGCCTGGCGTACGGCCTCGTCCACGAGGGCGGGCACCAGGTCGGTCAGGGGCTGGCCCTCGTAGGGCAGTGTCGGTCCGGTGCCGGCGAGTTCCGCCGTGAAGCGGGTCCGGCTGGACGGGACGTCCGGGTTCAGGCCCGTCTCCTCGCAGAACTCGGCGTACTCCTGTGGGTCGAAGAGGGCGACGGTGGTGTGGTTGCCCTGTGCGGCGCGGGTCCTGAGGAGGTCTTCGACCTGTTTCAGGTAGGTCGCGTGGTCGTCGAAGGTGAAGCTGCGGTAGCGCCGCATGGCGCGGAAGTCGTGTTCGTCGGTGAGCAGGCCGATGGTGCCGGCGATTTCGCGGCGCAGGACGCGCCGCATTGTCTGGTGGTCGGTGTGCGCCATGTTTCCCCCTGTGCGCAGGCGATCAATGCTCACTCACAGTAACCGGCGGCACTGACAACGGCGTCCGAGCGAGGCGGTCCCGGACCCATGGGATGTTGAATCCGCAGGTCAGAGCGATGACCGTGCCGAAGGCGGCCCAGCCTGCCGGGTCGGTGGTGATGGCCGCCGTGACGGCGAGTCGTCCGAAGGCGCGCTGGACGGACTGAGTGCCTCCGAGGCCGCCTGCGGTGGTTCAGGCGCGTTTGCGGGCCAGGTCCTCGTAGAAGTGGAGCAGGTCGAGGTTGTCGATGGAGCCGGCGTTGACCGCCTTCTCCATGGGGGTGCCTTGGAGGAGGCGTTTGACGGGGACCTCGATGCGCTTTCCGGTGAGGGTGTGGGGGATGCCGGGCACCTCGATGACCTCGTCGGGGATGTGGCGGGGTGAGAGGTTCTCGCGGATGGTCCGCTTGATGCGCTCCAGGAGCGCCTCGTCGAGCACCGCTCCGGGGGTCAGATGCACGAAGAGCGGCATCCAGTAACCGCCGTCGGGCTGTTCGATGCCGATGACCAGGGATTCCTTGATCTCGGGGAGTCGCTCCACGGCCTCGTAGATGTCGGCGGAGCCCATGCGCACGCCCTGGCGGTTGAGCGTCGAGTCGGAGCGGCCGTGGATGACGACCGAGCCGCGCGAGGTGACGGTGATCCAGTCGCCGTGGCGCCACACACCGGGGTAGGTGTCGAAGTAGCTGTCGTGGTAGCGGCTGCCGTCGGGGTCGTTCCAGAAGTGGATCGGCATCGAGGGCATGGGGTTGGTGACGACGAGTTCGCCGACCTCGTCGATCAGGGGTTCGCCGCTGGGGTCCCAGGACTGGAGGTCGGTGCCCAGGCCGGGTGCCTGGAGTTCGCCGATGTGGACGGGCAGGGTCGGTACCGCGCCCGCGAAGCAGGAGCACACGTCCGTGCCTCCGCTGACGGAGGCGATCCACAGGTCCTCGCGGACCTCGTCGTGCAGCCAGCGGAAGCCGTCGGGCGGGAGTGGTGAGCCGGTGGTGGCCACGCACTGCACCTTGGAGAGGTCGAAGTCGCGTCCTGGGTGCACCTCGGCCTTGCGGCAGGCCATGACGTAGGCGGCGCTGGTGCCGTAGAGGGTGGCGCCCGTGCGTTCGGCGACCCGCCACTGGGCGCCGGTGTCGGGGTAGCCGGGGCTGCCGTCGTAGAGGACGACGGTCGTGCCGGTGAGGAGGCCGGAGACGAGGAAGTTCCACATCATCCAGCCCGTGGAGGTGTACCAGAAGAAACGGTCCTCGGGGCCCAGGTCGCAGTGCAGGCCGAGCTGTTTGAGGTGTTCGACGAGGATGCCGCCCTGGGACTGGACGATGGCCTTGGGCAGGCCGGTGGTGCCCGAGGAGTAGAGGACCCACAGGGGGTGGGCGAAGGGCACCGCCTCGAAGACCGGCTCGGTGTCCGTGCTCGTGAGGGCCGACCACTCCAGGGCGCCTTCGGGGGCTTCGGTGCCGAGGAGCGGGATGTGGACGACGGCGCGCAGGGAGGGCAGTTCGCGGCGGAGTTCGGCGACGGTCTCGCGGCGGTCGTGCTCCTTGCCGCCGTAGCGGTAGCCGTCGACGGTGAAGAGGATCACCGGTTCGACCTGCTGGAAGCGGTCCAGGACGCTGCGGGCGCCGAAGTCGGGGGCGCAGGAGGTCCAGACGGCGCCCACGGCGGCCGTGGCGAGGAGGGCGACGACGGCTTCCGGGATGTTCGGGAGGTAGCCGCTGACGCGGTCTCCCGGCCGCACGCCGAGGGCCCGCAGCTCGGCGGCCAGGGAGCCGACCTGGCGGCGCAGCTCGGACCAGGTCACCGGGCGCGGCTCATGGGTCTCGTCGACGTACAGGAGGGCGGGTTCGTCCGCGCGGGTGTCGGCGGCGCGCAGGGCGTGCTCGGCGTAGTTGAGGGTGGCTCCGGGGAACCAGTCGGCGCCGGGCATCGAGCGGTCGCCCAGCACGCGCGCGTAGGGGGTCGAGAACCGTACGTCGAACCACTGGGCGACGGCTTTCCAGAACGTCTCCAGTTCGTCCACCGACCAGCGGTGCAGGGCCGCGTAGCCGCCGTCGGCCGGGGCACCGTGGTGCTCGGCCGCCCATGCCTGGAACCTGGTGACCTGGGACCGGGCGATGCGCTGCGGATCTGGCTGCCAGAGCGGCTGGGGGTTCACGGTCGACATGGGGCGGCTCCCGGACTGTGCGCGTCGTGTGCGTCTCCCGCGCACGGGCAAGGGGTGTGCGCGTGACGCGGCTGACAGGGACGATGCCATGTGATCAACTTCAACGCCAGGGTGCGGCCCACATAGTCCGTGTCGTGAAGATGTGGTCCCGGCACGGGTGAACGGAAGTTGAACGGCACACGTGTGTGGGGCAGTGAGTGGCAGGGTGAGCAGCATGAACGGTCGTGACCTGGTGCGTTCGGTGAAGGCGGTCGGCTCGGCGGGCGCGACCCAGGGGTTGCGTACCGTGCGGGCGGCGTGGCGCAGGCGGCGTACCGACGCCGCGGGGCTGCCGGCCCGCGGGGCCGAGCGCGCGCGGGTGCCGGGGCCGGTGCAGGGGGCCGAGCCTGGGCCCGGCGGGGGTGTCGTCCGGTTCGCCCGGTCCGAGCTGCGGATCATGGTCGCGGTGAACGGGGCGGTCTTCTGGGGCTGGGACGGGGCCGGTCCCGAGCCGTCGTACGCGCTGGCGGGCCGCTGTCCGGAGCCGGATCCCCGGGCGGTCCTGGAGCCGGACAAGGACGACGGCTGGCGGGTCGTGTCCGAGCGGGCCACGGTCGTGGTGTCGCGGCACGGCGCGGTCGAGGTGCGTACGCCCGGCGGGGTGACCGTGCGCCGGGATCTGCCGCCCCGGTGGTGGGAGCCGGTGGGGGGCGGTGCTGCGCGCTGGATGCAGCGGTCCGAGGTGGCCGCCGACGCGCGGTTCTTCGGGCTCGGGGGCAGGGCGTCCGGGCCGCGGCTGCGGGACGGCACGTACCGGCTGTGGAACACCGATCCGGGCCACGCCTTCGGGCCGGGTGACGATCCGCTGTACATCACGATGCCGGTGCAGCTGGTCGTCGCCGACGTCACCACCCATCTCGTCTTCCACGACAACTCCTGGGACGGCACCGTGACCCTCCGGGAGGGCGAGGAGGGCGCGGGGTCCGGGCACGACCGGGTGGGGACGTCCGAGCTGCGGATGGACGGCGGTCCGCTGCGCTGCTGGGTGATGGTGGGCACCCCCGCGCGCGTGCTGCTCGCGTGGGCGTCCCTCACCGGGGCGCCCGCCCTGCCGCCGTCGTGGGCGCTCGGCCACCATCACGCCCGCTGGGGCTTCGGCAGCGAGCAGGAGGTGCGGCGGATCGTCGCCGGGTACCAGGAACGCGGTCTGCCGCTCGACGCCGTCCATCTGGACATCGACCACCTGGACGGGCACCAGGTGTTCACGGTGGACCAGGAGCGCTTCCCCAAGCTGCCCCAACTGGCCGGCGAGCTGCTGCGGGACGGGATCCGGCTGGTGTCGATCGTCGACCCGGCGGTCAAGGCCGCGCCGGGCAACGCGGTGTACGACAGCGGGATTGCCGAGGACGCCTTCGTGAAGGACGCGTCCGGCCGGCTCGTGGAGGGGGTCGTGTGGCCCGGGGAGGCGGTCCACCCGGACTTCACGCACGCGCGTGTGCGTGAGTGGTGGGGCCGTCTCTACCAGGAGCGGCTCACGGCAGGCTTCGCGGGCTTCTGGCACGACATGAACGAGCCCACGTCGTTCAGCGCCTTCGGGGAGTCCACGCTGCCGCGCTCGGCCCGGCACTTTCTGGAGGGCAGGGGCGGCGACCACCGCGAGGCGCACAACGTCTACGCGCTGTGCATGGCCAGGGCCGGTTACGAGGGGCTGCGCGCCTTGCTGCCCGCCGAGCGGCCCTTCCTGTTCTCGCGCTCCGGCTGGGCCGGCATGCAGCGCTACGGCGGCACCTGGTCCGGTGACGTGGCCACCGGGTGGCCCGGCCTGCGGGCCTCGCTGTCGCTCGTGATGGGGCTCGGGCTGTGCGGGGTGCCGTACTCGGGGCCCGACGTGGGCGGCTTCGACGGGAGCCCGTCGCCCGAGCTGTATCTGCGCTGGTTCCAACTCGGCGCCTATATGCCGCTGTTCCGCACGCACGCGAGTCTGCGGGCGGGGCGCAGGGAGCCGTGGGAGTTCGGGGCCGAGGTGCTGGAGCACGCGCGTGCGGCACTCCTGGAACGCCGGCGGCTGCTGCCGTACTTCATGACGCTCGCGCAGCTGGCCCGCCGTACCGGGGCGCCTTATGTACGGCCCTTGTGGTGGTCCGCGCCCGAGGACCGCGCCCTGCGGGACTGTGAGGACGCCTTCCTGCTGGGCGACAGCCTGCTGGTGGCGCCGGTGCTCGATCCGGGCGGCGACCGGCGGGCGGTCCAGCTGCCGCGCGGGCGCTGGTACGACACGACGACCGAGCAGGCGTACGAAGGACCGGGCCAGGTGCTCGTCGACGCCCCGCTGTCGCGGATCCCGGTGCTCGCGCGCGCGGGTGCCGTGATCCCGGTGCGGGGCGCCGACGGCGGTCTCGAACTGGAGGTGTGGGCTCCCGCCCGGGGACGGAGCGGGGGCGGGCTGGTCGTGGTGGACTCGGGCGACGGGTGGGACGAGCCGGAGATCGAACGCTACGTCGCCCGCCGGCAGGGCCGGAAGGTGGTCGTCGAGCGGGAGGGCGAGGACGGCGTGAGCGAGCCGTCCCTCCCGGTGCGGCTGCGCGGGCTCTGAGCGCGCCGGGCCTCAGACGTAGCGGCCCTCGAACCAGGCCCGCACGGCCACGGTGTGCAGCGGGAAGGCGAGCTCCTCGGGCCTGCGCAGGAGGTGCCAGCCCTCCGTCTCGTTCGTGGCGGCGGACTGCGGGAGGCCGTCGGCGGGGCGCTCCGGCAGCACCCCGAACAGCAGCAGGTGGCCGTCGGGCGAGCTCAGCGCGTCGACGAGCCGTACGTCGCGGCTCGCCGCCTCGATGCCGGTCTCTTCCCTCAGTTCGCGGACCAGGGCGTGCCGCCAGTCCTCGCGGTCGTCGATGAAGCCGCCGGGCAGGGCGACGCCTCCGCGCGCGGGGGCGACGGTCCGGGTGATGACGACCAGGGCGGTGCCCTGGGTGTCGTACACGGGCTGGAGCGCGACGGCGACCGGCAAGGGGTTGCGGTAGGCCACGGTGGCGCAGACGGGACAGGTGCGGGGCCAGCCCGCGACGCCCTCTCCGTAGGGCGCTCCACAGCTCGAACAGTGTGAGCCGGGCGCGGAGTTGGGGATGGAGTGCAGAGTTTCGGACACGCGGCGGACTGTATCCGATCATCGGTGGCTGCGATTCCGTCGGGCCCCTGCCTCTTCACGGCCGCCCGTGCGACACTTCTGACGTTCCGTCAGATCTGGTCCGGGGAGGGGCGTTGGCACGCACGCGTACACCAGTGGTCACCGGATGGTTCACCGGTGACGGAGACGACTTCACGCTTCTCGGCACCCGCTGCTCCGCCTGCGCCTCGGTGTTCTTCCCGCGCGAGGACGGCCACTGCCGCAACCCCGGCTGCGACGGTGGCGATCTGGCGGAGATTCCCCTTTCGCGGCGCGGGCGGGTCTGGTCCTACACGGACAGCCGGTACCGACCGCCGTCACCGTATGTGACGGATCCGGAACTTCCGTGGGAGCCGTACACGTTGATCGCTGTGGAGCTGGCCGCCGAGCGGATCGTGGTGCTGGGGCAGGCCGTTCCCGGGGTCACCGTCGCCGATCTGACGGTGGGCGCGGAGGTGGAGGTCGTCCCGGGTGTCCTGCATGAGGACGGGGAGACGGTCTTCACGACATGGCGGTGGCGGCCGACGGGGGTGACGGCGTGACGGGAGAGGTGGCAGTGCTCGGGGCGGGCATGCACCCATGGGGCAAGTGGGGGCGAGGTTTCGTCGAGTACGGCGTGGTGGCGGCCCGCGCGGCGCTCGCGGACGCGGGTCTGGAGTGGCGGGACGTCGGGTCGATCGTCGGCGCGGACACCGTGCGGGGCGGTTATCCGGGCTATGTGGCGGGGGCGACCTTCGCCAAGGCGCTGGGGTGGCAGGGGGCCCGGGTCGCCAGTGTCTACGCGGCGTGCGCGTCCGGGGCGCAGGCGGTGGCCGCCGCGCGGGCGCAGATCCTCGCGGGGCTCGCCGACGTGGTGCTCGTGGTGGGTGCCGACGCGGCTCCCAAGGGGTTCTTCCGGCCCGCGGGCGGCGATCGGCCCGACGATCCCGACTGGTTGCGGTTCCGGGTCCTCGGGGCGACCAACCCGACCTACTTCGGGCTGTACGCGCGGCGGCGGATGGCCGTGCACGGAGACACCTCCGAGGACTTCGCGCAGGTCAAGGTGAAGAACTCCGCGATGGGCGCGCTGAATCCGAACGCGCGCTACCGCAAGCGGGTCACGGCGGACGAGGTCGCGGCCTCCGCCGTGGTGGCCGATCCACTGCGTCTGCTCGACATCTGCGCCACCTCGGACGGCGGGGCGGCGCTGGTGCTCTCCAGCATGGAGTTCGCGCGTCGGCGGGGTGCGGCCGCGCCCGTGCGGATCAGGGCGGTGTCGACGGTGACGCCGAGGTATCCGAACACCGTGCTGGATCTGCCGGACATCGCGACGGACTCCGCGGCGGCGGTGGAGCCCGCAGCCGAGACGTTCCGGGCATCGATCGCGCGCGCGGCCTACGAGGAGGCCGGTGCGGGGCCGGAGGACCTCTCGCTGGCCGAGGTGTACGACCTGTCCACCGCCCTGGAGTTGCAGTGGTACGAGGACCTCGGGCTGTGCGGTGCGGGCGAGGGCGCGAAGCTCCTGCGCGAGGGGGCGACGGCCCCGGGCGGGCGCATACCCGTCAACATGAGCGGCGGGCTCGCCTCCTTCGGCGAGGCGGTTCCGGCCCAGGCGATCGCCCAGGTGTGCGAGCTCACCTGGCAGTTGCGGGGTGACGCGGGGGCGCGGCAGGTCGAGCACGCGCGCGTGGGGATCACCGCGAACCAGGGGCTGTTCGGGCATGGGTCGGCGGTGCTGGCGGTGCGCTGACCGAAGGCTCCGCTCACCCTGCGTGAGACCCCCGGAATCCTGCGTGAACGTCTCATGAACTGCGCTTGGGCCCGCTCCCAGGGCGCCATCATGCTCCCGTGCGCTCCTGGACGGACACTCTCCGCTTCGCCTTCCAGCCGGTGGTCAATCTGACCACCGGCGCGGTGGCCGCACTGGAGGTACTGGCCCGCCCGGAGACCGGTGACGTCCTGGCGGAGGCCCGCCGCGATCCCGAACTCGACGGCCGGCTCGCCGTGTTGGCGGTACGGACGGCGGCACACAGGGAGACGCTGCTGCCGCTGCACGTCAACGTCTTCGCGGGCACACTCGCCGACCTCGGCGGGCTGACGCCGCTGCACCACGCGGTGCGGGAGGCGGGGCGGCTGCCGTGGGAGGTCACGGTCGACGTGGGCCCGCCGTACACGCATGTGCCGCGGCAGGCGCTGCTGGAGGCGGTCGCCGAGCTGCGGGGACAGGGCTTCCGGATCAGTGCGGACGGCGTCGGCGAGGGGGACGTACCGCTGAGACTGCTTGTCGACATGTCGCCTGACCTCGTGAAGCTCGACGCGTCACTGCTGGCCCGGCCGTCGGCGGTACGGGCGATGCGGACGCTGTGCGACGAACTCGGGGCGCTCCTCTGCGTCGAGGGGGTGGAGACGGAACTCCAGTACGGGGCCGCGCTGTCCGCCGGTGCGCAGCTCGGGCAGGGTGTGCTCTTCGCGCCCCCGTCGCGGCTGCCCGCGGCGGAGGTGTACGTGCCGCCCCGCTCCCCCGGGCACCCGGCACCGCCGCGGTCGGGGCCGTCGGTGCGGGAGTTCGTGCGTCCCGCCGCGCTGCTGCCGGCCACGGCCTCCGCGGGGCAGGTGCGGGCGCTGCTGACCGGATCTCCCGAGGTGTCCGGGGTGCTGCTGGTGGACCGGGAGGGGGTGCCGTTCCGGTCGGTGCACCGCTCGCGCTTCCTGCTGTCCATGTCGGGGCGCTACGGGCACGCCCTGTACGCCGACCGGCCCGCCGCCAAACTCGGTGATCCGCCGCGGACGGTGGGCGTCGACGCCACCGCGTGGGAGGTCCTGGACGTGGTCGCCGTAGGCAGCCGGGACCGTACGTCGGACGACGTGGCCGTGGTCGACCGCCAGGGCCGGTGCGTGGGCGTCGTACGGCTGGCGGATCTCATACGGGCGCTGAGCGAGACCCGGGTGGAGGAGGCGGCCGGGCTCAATCCGCTGACGCGGCTGCCCGGTTCGGACGCGATCACGGGTGAGGTGGACCGACGGGTCGCGGAGGGCCGGACGTTCGCGCTGAGCTGGCTGGACGTCGACCACTTCAAGCAGGTCAACGACGGGGCCGGATTCGCGGCGGGCGACGAGCTGATCCGCTCGGTGGGGCGGGTGCTCCAGCAGGCCGCGGCCGGCACCGCGCGCGTGGGGCACATCGGCGGGGACGACTTCCTGGTGCTGGCGGACCCGGAGGAGCTGACTCCGCTGGCTGCCGCCGTGCTGGACGCGCCCTGGACGGCGGGCGGACGGCCGGTGACGCTGTCGCTGGCCACGGTGGTGTGCGCGCCGGGCAGCGTGCGGGACCACCGGGAGGCGGCCGCGTGTCTGGCACCGCTGAAGAAGGCCGCGAAGGCGCTCGGCGGGGCGAGCTGGGTTGTGGGGCGGGCGGGGGTGCCGGGGTACGAGACGCTGCGCGGGGCGGGTTCAGGTCCAGGGACGGGTTCAAGTTCGGGGACGGAGGCGGCTTCGGCGGGGTACGCGGTGGCGGAGCCGGGGATGAGCTGACTGCGGAGCCGGCGGCCGAGCCGGGCAGCGGCTCGGCACGCCTC
>NZ_JBHUXV010000212.1:0-9821 GCF_042669125.1 Streptomyces sp. NPDC057253
TCAGCCGCGTCCCAGGCCGCACACGTCAACGGTCTGGGGGCGCAGCCCCCAGGACCTCAGCCGCGTCCCAGGCCGCACACGTCAACGCGCCCGCACTCCGCGCCAGCCCGACCAACGCCTCCAGATCGCACCCTTGAGCGACCTGCTCCGCCATCGCCGCGACGGAGTCCACCGCCTCCCCCCGCCGCTCAGCGACCGGCACCAACCCCAGATGCCGCGACGGCGTCTCCACCTGCCCCACCCGCCGCAACACCCCGAACACCGGCACCCCGGCGGACTCCAACGCCTCCCGCAACAACGCCTCATGCCGATCGGACGCGACCTTGTTCAGGATCACGCCCCCGACCCGCACCTCCGGATCCCACGAGGCGAACCCGTGCACCAGAGCCGCCACGGACCGCGACTGCGACGAGGCGTCGACCACCAGCACCACCGGCGCCCGCAGCAGCTTGGCGACCTGCGCGGTGGACGCCAGTTCCCCCTCCCCGGCGGCCCCGTCGAACATCCCCATCACGCCCTCGACGACGGCGATGTCAGCCCCGCGCGCCCCATGCAGGAACAGCGGAGCCACCAGCCCCGGCCCGCACAGGTACGCGTCGAGATTCCGCCCCACCCGCCCGGTCGCGAGCGCGTGATACCCGGGATCGATGTAGTCCGGCCCCACCTTGTGCGGGGACACGGCAAGCCCCCGCGCGGCGAACGCGGCCATCAACCCCGTGGCGACGGTCGTCTTGCCGCTGCCGGAGGACGGCGCGGCGATGACCAGCCGAGGGACGGAGACGGAGGAGGACATCACCACTCGATACCCCGCTGCCCCTTCTGCCCCGCGTCCATCGGATGCTTGACCTTGGACATGTCGGTGACGAGATCAGCGAACGCGACGAGCTTCTCGGGAGCGTTCCGCCCGGTGATCACCACATGCTGGGTCCCCGGCCGGTTCCGCAGCACCTCCACGACCTCATCGGTGTCCACCCACCCCCAGTGCATGGGATAGGCGAACTCGTCGAGCACGTACAGCCGATAGGTCTCCGCAGCCAGGTCCCGCTTGACCTGCTCCCAGCCCTCCCGGGCCTTCTCCTCGTTGTCCATCTGCTGATCGCGCTGCACCCACGACCAGCCCTCACCCATCTTGTGCCAGTCGACGGACCCGCCCTCACCGGACGCCCCCAGCACCCGCAGCGCGTTCTCCTCGCCGACCTTCCACTTCGCCGACTTGACGAACTGGAACACCCCGATGGGCCACCCCTGGTTCCAGGCGCGCAGAGCAAGCCCGAACGCGGCGGTGGACTTCCCCTTCCCGATCCCGGTGTGCACGACTACCAGCGGCCGATTACGACGCTGACGGGTCGTCAGACCGTCGTCCGGCACAACACTCGGCTGCCCCTGAGGCATTACGCGGCCCTCCTCTGTACGTCCTTCACCAGTCCGGCGATCGAGTCGGCCCGCAACTCGTCCAACGTCACCGCCGTACCGCCCAGTTCACCGGCGAGCTGCCCGGCGAGTCCCAGCCGCACCGGCCCGGACTCGCAGTCGACGACCACGGAGGCCACGCCGTCGGCGGCGAACAGCCGAGCCGCCCGCCCCGCGAGAGCGACCGGCTCGGGCCCGCCGGTGGCCCGCCCATCGGTCACCACGACGACCAGCGCCCGCCGCGCGGGATCCCGCAACCGCTCCACCCGCAGCACCTCGTGCGCCCGCAGCAGCCCGGCCGCGAGCGGGGTGCGCCCGCCGGTCGGCAGGGTCTCCAGCCGGGCCGCCGCCACGTCCACCGACGAGGTCGGCGGCAGTGCCACCTCCCCGGCCGTCCCCCGGAAGGTCACCAGACCCACCTTGTCCCGCCGCTGATACGCGTCGAGGAGCAGCGACAGCACGGCCCCCTTCACCGCGCTCATCCGCTGCCGCGCCGCCATCGACCCCGAGGCGTCGACGACGAACAGCACGAGATTGCCCTCGCGCCCCTCCCGCGTCGCCTGCCGCAGATCGTCCCGCCGCACGACGAGACCGCGTCCCGAGCGCCCACGGGCCCGCTGATGCGGCGCCGCCGCCTGCACGGTGGCGGCCAAGTGCAGCTTGGTGAGGGCCCCTTGCGGCCGCCGCGCCCCGGTCGTCCGCCCGTGCTCGGTCCGCGCCCGCGACCGCCGCCCGGCGGCACCGTCGCCGAGCCCTGGAACGCTGAGCACCTTCGTACGGAAGGGCTCGGCAGCCCGTACGGCGGACTGCTCCCCGGAGCCGGCCCCGGAAGGCTGCGGCTCGCCGCCCTCACCGGCCTCCGGCTGAGCGCCGGACCCACCCCCGTCCGCCTGCGGCCCGTCCGACGAGGGCGGCTGCCCACCCCCACCAGGACCGTCCGGATCCGGCTGGTCATCGTCGTCGGAGCCGCTGAACTCCTCCAGCGTCTCGTCGAGCTTGTCCTCGTCGAGTCCGGGCGCGTCGAAGGGATTGCGGCGCCTGCGGTGCGGCAGCGCGAGCAGCGCGGCCTGCCGTACGTCCTCCGCGAGCACGTCGGTCCGCCCGGCCCACGCGGCCAGCGCGGTCGCCGTGCGCGCCATCACGATGTCGGCCCGCATGCCGTCCACCTCGAACGCGGCACAGGTCGCCGCGATCTGCCGGAGCGCCCCGTCGCCCAGCCGCACCGACGGCAGCAACTCCCGCGCGGCCACGACCCGTTGCCGTACGGCAGCCTCCTCGGCCGCCCAACGGGCCGCGAAACCGGCCGGATCGTCGTCGTAGGCGAGCCTGCGCCGGACCACCTCCACCCGCTGGTCCGGCTCCCGCGAGGCCGCGACCTCGACGGTCAGCCCGAACCGGTCGAGCAACTGCGGCCGCAGCTCGCCCTCTTCGGGGTTCATGGTGCCGACCAGCAGGAACTTCGAGGCGTGCCGCACGGACACGCCCTCGCGCTCGACGTACGACGCCCCCATCGCGGCGGCGTCGAGCAGCAGGTCGACCAGGTGGTCGTGGAGGAGGTTGACCTCGTCGACGTAGAGGATCCCGCGGTGCGCGTCGGCCAGCAGGCCCGGCTCGAAGGCCTTGACGCCCTCCGCGAGCGCCCGCTCGATGTCGAGGGCGCCGACCAGCCGGTCCTCGGAGGCGCCGACCGGGAGCTCGACCATGCGGGAGGGGCGCGTGGAGCCGTTGCCGGGCTCGTGCGGGCCGTCCGGGCACGACGGGTCCGGCGCGGCGGGGTCACAGGAGAAGCGGCACCCGGCGACGACCGGGACCTGTGGCAGCAGCGCCGAAAGGGCGCGCACGGCCGTCGACTTGGCGGTGCCCTTCTCGCCGCGCACCAGCACCCCGCCGACCGCCGGCGAGACCGCGTTCAGCAGCAGCGCGAGCCGCAGGTCGTCCTGGCCGACAACGGCCGTGAAAGGGAAGGGGGTGGTCACTGGTCGTCGCCCTCCAGGTCGCCTTCGAGCTCCAGATAGGTGGCCCGCAGCCACTCCAGCGTCTCCGCGTCCGGCTCGGCCCACAGTCCGCGGTCGGCGGCCTCCAGGAGCCGTTCCGTGATGCCCCGCAGCGCCCACGGGTTGGACTTCTTCATGAAGTCCCGGTTCTCCGCGTCGAAGACGTACTCCGCGCTGAGCTTCTCGTACATCCAGTCGTCGACCACGCCCGCCGTGGCGTCGTACCCGAAGAGGTAGTCCACGGTCGCCGCCATCTCGAAGGCGCCCTTGTAGCCGTGCCGGCGCATGGCCGCCATCCAGCGCGGGTTGACCACCCGGGCCCGGAACACCCGGTGCGTCTCCTCACCCAGCGTCCGCGTCTTCACCTGGTCCGGAGTCGCCGAATCACCCACGTAGGCCTCGGGGTTGGCGCCCGTCAGGTGCCGGACCATGGCGACCATGCCGCCGTGGTACTGGAAGTAGTCGTCGGCGTCGACGAGGTCGTGCTCCCGGGTGTCGACGTTCTTCGCGGCGATGTTGATCCGCTTGAACGCCGTCTCCATGTCCCCGCGCGCCGCCCGCCCGTCGAGCCCGCGCCCGTAGGCGTAGCCGCCCCACACCGCGTACACCTCGGCGAGGTCGGCGTCCGAACGCCAGTTACGGGCGTCGATCAGCGGCAGCAGACCCGCCCCGTACGCCCCCGGCTTGGACCCGAAGACCCGGGCCGTGGCCCGCCGCCGGTCGCCGTGCTCGGCGGTGTCCTCGTCGGCGTGGGCGCGCACGTAGTTGGACGAGGCGGGCTCGTCCAGCTCGGCCACGGCCCGCACCGCGTCGTCGATCAGCCCGACCACGTGCGGGAACGCGTCCCGGAAGAAGCCGGAGATCCGCACGGTGACGTCGATGCGCGGCCGGCCCAGCTCCGCCAGGCCGATCACCTCGAAGCCGGTCACCCGCCGGGAGGCCTCGTCCCACACCGGACGGCAGCCGAGCAGCGCCAGGATCTCGGCGATGTCGTCGCCCTGCGTACGCATCGCGGAGGTGCCCCAGACCGTCAGGCCCACGGACTTCGGGTACTCCCCGGTGTCCTGGAGATACCGCTGCACCAGCGAGTCGGCGAGCGACTGCCCGACCTCCCAACTCAGCCTGGACGGGATGGCCTTGGGGTCGACGGAGTAGAAGTTCCGGCCGGTCGGCAGGACGTTGACGAGCCCGCGGGTCGGGGAGCCGGAGGGCCCCGCCGGGACGTAACCGCCGTCCAGCGCCTTGAGGATGTGGTCGATCTCGTCGCTGGTACGGGCGAGCCGCGGCACGACCTCGTTGCAGGCGAACTCCAACACGGCGATCCCGTCGGGGAGTTCGACGCCGAGCACGCCCCGCAGGACGGCCGGGACGACGGAGGCGTCCCACTCCCGTGCCTCCATCCCCTCCGCGACCCGCCGGCACAGCTGCTCCAGCAGGTCGATCGCGTCGGCGGCGGTACGCGCCGGGCCCTCGACGAGGTCCGACAGCTCCACCGGCACCTTCACCGGCGCACCCGGTTCGGCGAGCAACTCCTTCTCGTCCAGGCCGATGTGAGCGGCGAACGAGGCCCGCAGCCCCGGCAGGGCGTTCGCCTGTCCGCCCCACACCTGCGAGGCCCGCAGCACGGCGAGCACCAGATTGACCCGGGCCTCGTCGACCGGCCCGCCACCGAGGATGTGCAGCCCGTCCCGGATCTGCACGTCCTTGATCTCGCACAGATAGCCGTCGATGTGCATGACGAACTCGTCGAAGGCGTCGTCGTCCGGCTGGTCCTCGACATGCAGGTCGTGATGGAGCTCGGCCGCCTTGACCAGCGTCCAGATCTGCGCCCGCACGGCAGGCGCCTTCGTCGGGTCCAGGTCGGAGACGAGCGCGTACTCGTCGAGCAGCTGCTCCAGCTTGGCCAGGTCGCCGTAGGTGTCGGCCCGCGCCATCGGCGGCACCAGGTGGTCCACGACGGTGGCGTGCCCGCGCCGCTTGGCCTGGGTGCCCTCGCCGGGGTCGTTGACGATGAAGGGGTAGATCAGCGGCAGCTCACCGAGCACCGCGTCGGGCGCACAACTCCCGCTGAGGCCGAGCCCCTTGCCGGGCAGCCACTCCATCGTGCCGTGCTTGCCCATGTGGACGATCGCGTCGGCGCCGAAGGAGTTATCCAACCAGCGGTAGGCCGCCATGTAGTGGTGCGACGGCGGCATGTCCGGGTCGTGGTAGATCGCGATCGGGTTCTCCCCGAAGCCGCGCGGCGGCTGGATCATCACGACGACGTTCCCGAACTGGAGGGAGGCCAGCACGATGTCGTCCCCGTCGACGTACAGCGAGCCCGGCGGCTCGCCCCAAGCCTCCAGCATCGCGTCCCGCAGCGACGGGTCCAGCTGGTCGAACCAGGCCCGGTAGTCCGCGAGCGGCACCCGCGCGGGCGCCGCCGCGAGCTGCTCCTCGGTGAGCCACTCGACGTCGTGGCCACCGGCGTTGATGAGCCGGTGGATCAACTCGTCGCCGTTGTCCGGATGCCCCTCGACCGCGTACCCGGCAGCACGCAGCGCGTCCAGCACGCGCACCGCCGAGGCGGGCGTGTCCAGCCCCACCGCGTTGCCGACCCGCGAGTGCTTGGTCGGGTAGGCGGTGAAGACCAGCGCCAGCCTCTTCTCGGCGTTCGCCTTGTGCTTCAACTTCGCGTGCCGTACTGCGATCCCGGCCACCCGCGCGGCCCGCTCCGGGTCGGCCACGTACACCGGGACGTCGTCGGGCCCCTGCTCCTTGAAGGAGAACGGCACGGTGATCAGCCGCCCGTCGAACTCCGGGATCGCGACCTGCATGGCCGCGTCCATGGGGGAGAGGGCGGCGTCGGACCCGTCCCAGGCCGCGCGGGAGGACGTAAGACAGAGCCCTTGCAGCACCGGCACGTCGAGCTCGGCGAGCGCCCCGATGTCCCAGGCCTCCTCGTCCCCGCCCGCCGACGCCTCGGAGGCGTGCGTGCCGCCCGCGGCGAGGACGGTGGCGACGAGGGAGTCCGTGCGGCCGAGGATCTCGTAGAGCCCGGCGTCGGCCCCGCGCAGCGAACCGCAGTACACGGGAAGGGCGTTGGCCCCCTTGGCCTCGATCTGCTCGCACAGGGTGTCCACGAAGGCGGTGTTGCCGCTGAGTTCATGGGCCCGGTAGAAGAGCACGCCGACGGTCGGGCGGCCCTCCTGGACGGCGTACGAGCCATGGACGCCGAACTCCGGCATCTTGCGCGGCTCGACGAAGCCCTCACCGGTCAGCAGCACGGTGTCGGAGAGGAACCGGGCCAGTTCCTCCAGGTTCGCGGGGCCGCCCTCCACGAGGTACTTCAGCGCCTCGGCGACGACACCCGCCGGCACCGACGACTCCGCCATCAGCTCGGCGTCCGGCACGGACTCCCCGCCGAGCAGGACGGTCGGGATGCCGGACGCCCGCAGCGCGGCCAGTCCGTCCTCCCAGGCCCGCTTGCCGCCGAGCAGTCGTACGACGGCGATGTCCGCGCCCTCGATCAGCGCCGGCAGCTCCTGCGCCACGTCCACCCGGGTCGGATTGCCGATCCGGTAGTCGGCACCCTCGGCGGCCCGGGCCGCCAGCAGGTCCGTGTCGGCGGTCGACAACAACAACACTGTGCTCATGCGGGCGCTCCCGGTGGAATGAAAGGCAGTCCTTGCGGCGCGCCGGACTCGATGAGCCGCCACAGCGCGTCCGTGTCCGCGTGCTGTTCGATCAGGTCGCCGAGCCGGTCGAGCTGCTCCTCGCGCAGCGCGGCGAACGAGGTGTCGGGGGCGGGCACGAAGCGTCGGCCCGCGGCGGCCGCCACCTCCCGCAGGAAGGCGCGCCGGAACCCGTCCGACTCCAGCGAGCCGTGCCAGTGCGTGCCCCAGGTCTGGCCGACCCGGCAGCCGTCCAGGAAGGCTTCTCCGCCGCCGACCTGAGCGACCCCGTGATGGATCTCGTACCCCTCGACCGGCTCCCCGAGGGCCTCGCCGACCGGCCGGGTGAGGGTCTTCTCCCGCGCGAACCGCACCCGGACGGGCAGCACACCGAGCCCCTCGACCTCGCCCCGCCGGCTCTCGACGTCGTCCTCGATGTGCTCGCCGAGGATCTGGAACCCGCCGCAGATGCCGAGGACCGGCCGCCCCTCGGCGGCCCTTCTGACGAGCGCGTCCGCGAGCCCCCGCTCGCGCAGCCACTCAAGTGCCCTGACCGTGCCCCGGGTTCCGGGGATGACGACGAGATCGGCGTCGGCCATCTCCTCCGCCCGGTCCACGAACCGCACCACGACACCCGGTTCGGCGGCCAGGGCGTCCACGTCGGTGAAGTTGGACATCAGCGGGATCGCGCAGACGGCGACCCGCAGCACGTCCTCACCGACCGGAGGGCTCACGGCGGACTCGCGGACGGTGCCCCGCAGGGACACCCGCAGTCCGTCCTCCTCGTCGATGCCCAGCCCGTGCCGGAAGGGCAGCACGCCGTACGTGTGCCGCCCGGTGAGCCCGTGGAGCATGTCGAGCCCGGGTTCGAGCAGCGAGACGTCCCCGCGGAACTTGTTGACGAGGAACCCGGCGACGAGCGCCTGGTCCTCGGGGCTGAGCAGCGCGACCGTCCCGAAGAACGAGGCGAAGACCCCGCCCCGGTCGATGTCCCCGACCACCAGCACGGGCAGCCCGGCATTGCGGGCGATGCCCATGTTCACGATGTCGGTCCGCCGCAGATTGATCTCGGCGGGACTGCCGGCCCCCTCACAGATCACCGCGTCATACGTGCCCCGCAACTCGGCGAGACAGTCGAGCACGGTCCCGAGCAACCGCTGCTGCCGCCCGCCGTGATAGCCCCGCGCGCTCAACTCGCCGACCGGCTTGCCGAGCAGCACGACCTGACTGCTCTGCTCCCCACCGGGCTTGAGCAGCACGGGATTCATCAGCGCGGTCGGCTCGATACGGCACGCCTGCGCCTGCATGGCCTGGGCCCGCCCGATCTCGGCACCCTCCCGCGTCACAAAGGAGTTGAGGGACATGTTCTGCGCCTTGAACGGCGCGACCTTCACCCCCTGCCGCACCAGCCACCGGCAGATCCCGGCCGTGACGACACTCTTGCCGGCGTCCGAGGTGGTACCGGCGACGAGAAGCCCCCCGCTCATGCCGTACGCCCCTTCCCGATCAGCCGCGCGGCGACCGCACCGGCACCGAGCGCGAGCAGCCCGACGCGCCGCGACAGCCGTACGGCACGCTCGATGTCGTACGACGCCACGGCGCGCCCTTCCCGATTCAGCACCGGCCGGTGCTCGACGCGCCCCCCGTACGAGAGCGTCCCGCCGAGCCGCACCCCGAGCGCTCCCGCGAAGGAGGCCTCCACCGGCCCGGCGTTGGGGCTCGGATGCTTGTCGGCGTCCTCCCGCCAGGCCCGCACGGCACCCCGCGGATCCTCCCCGGCGACCGTCGCGAGTACGGCGGTCAGCCGCGCCCCCGGCCACCCGGCGAGGTCGTCGAGCCGGGCGGAACCCCACCCGAACCGCCGGTACCGGGCCGACTTGTGACCCACCATGGCGTCCAGCGTGTTGACGGCCCGGAACCCGAGCAGCCCCGGCACCCCACAGGCGGCGCCCCACACAAGGGCCCCCACGACGGCGTCGGAGGTGTTCTCGGCGACGGACTCGACGACGGCCCGGGCGATCCCGTCGGCGTCGAGGGCCTGCGGATCCCGCCCGCACAGATGCGGCAGCCGCTCCCGGGCCGCCTCGACGTCCCCGGCCTCCAGCGCCCGCCCGATGACCCGGGCCTCCTGCACCAGCGAAGTCCCGCCCACCACGGCCCAGGTGGCGGCCGCGGTCAGAGCGACGGAAGCGGTACGGGACGGCCGTACGACATGCTGCGCCACGGCACCCAGAGCCACGGCGCCGCCCACGCACACGGCGGTGTGCAGCGCGCCCCAGCCCCGGTGGTCCCGCCACAGCACCCGCTCCACGGCACCTGCGGCCCGCCCGAACACGGCGACCGGGTGCCCGCGTCGCGGGTCACCGAGCAGGAGGTCACCGATCAGACCGGCGGCGGCGCCGTACGCGAAGACGCGATCGGCACGCACCGGGTCAGCCGATCGCGGGGTCGTTCAACGGCCTGGTGCTGCTGGTGGATCGGCAGGCGAGCATCGCGTCATGTCCTCACTCAGGGTGTCCACGCCCTGGTTCGACGAGTCCGGCGGCGAGAGTTCCTGGCTCCCGGGGGTGTCTACCCCGGTGACAGTGGCGGGACCGCGCCGGATTCGCACCGGCTTCCTCTCCTGCCGCCGTATATGGCTCCGGCAGTCCACCACGGGCCTTCGAGACCCGTCAACTTGCTGTTGACCTGCGGCGGGGGAGTGTGCAGAACCCCACACCACCGGTCATGGAAGACGGCCGGGCGGGCACGGAAACCGAAGTTC
>NZ_JBHUXV010000213.1:0-9810 GCF_042669125.1 Streptomyces sp. NPDC057253
TCGCCGTACCAAGACCTACGCGGACGTGACCTCGACCGCCGCCAGGTTCTTCTTGCCCCGGCGCAGCACCAGCCAGCGACCGTGCAGCAGGTCCTCCGCGGCCGGGACGGCGTCCTCGGCGGTGACCTTGACGTTGTTCACGTAGGCCCCGCCCTCCTTCACCGTCCGCCGCGCGGCCGACTTGCTCGCCACCAGCCCGACCTCGGCGAACAGGTCCACGACGGGACCGAGCTCGGCGACCCGGACGTGCGGCACCTCGGAGAGCGCCGCGGTCAGCGTCCGCTCGTCCAGCTCCGCCAGCTCGCCCTGTCCGAAGAGCGCCTTCGACGCGGCGATCACGGCGGCCGTCTGCTCGGCGCCGTGCACCAGCGTCGTCAGCTCCTCCGCCAGCGCCCGCTGCGCGGCCCGGGCCTGCGGACGCTCCTCGGTCTGCTTCTCCAGCTCCTCCAGCTCCGCCCGGGACCGGAAGGACAGGATGCGCATGTACGTCGAGATGTCCCGGTCGTCGACGTTCAGCCAGAACTGGTAGAACGCGTACGGCGTCGTCATCTCCGGGTCGAGCCAGACGGCGCCGCCCTCGGTCTTGCCGAACTTGGTGCCGTCCGCCTTGACCATCAGCGGGGTCGCCAGACAGTGCACCGAGGCGTCGGGCTCCAGGCGGTGGATCAGGTCGAGCCCCGCCGTGAGGTTGCCCCACTGGTCGCTGCCGCCCTGCTGGAGCGTGCAGCCGTACCGCCGGTACAGCTCCAGGAAGTCCATGCCCTGGAGCAGCTGGTAGCTGAACTCCGTGTAGCTGATGCCCTCCTGGGACTCCAGCCGGCGCGCGACCGAGTCCTTGGTCAGCATCTTGTTGACCCGGAAGTGCTTGCCGATGTCCCGCAGGAACTCGATGGCCGACAGGCCGGCCGTCCAGTCCAGGTTGTTCACCATGACCGCGGCGTTCTCGCCCTCGAAGGACAGGAACGGCTCGATCTGCGAGCGCAGCCGGTTCACCCAGTTCGCGACCGTCTCCGGGTCGTTCAGCGTGCGCTCCGCCGTGGGGCGCGGGTCGCCGATCTGACCGGTCGCCCCGCCCACCAGGGCCAGCGGGCGCAGACCGGCCTGCTGGAGCCGGCGCATGGTGAGGACCTGGACCAGGTGGCCGACGTGGAGGGAGGCCGCGGTCGGGTCGAAACCGCAATAGAACGTGACGGGACCGTCCGCGAGCGCCTTGCGCAAAGCGTCCTCGTCAGTGGACAGGGCCCACAGCCCTCGCCACTTCAGCTCGTCGACGATGTCCGTCACGGTTCTCGTATCTCCTAGAAAGGTCCTCGGGCAGTCGAGTGACTGCCGGCTACGAGGTTATACGCCCTGACTGACAGAACTCATATTGAAATCCGGCACCCGCAGCGCCGGCATCGCGGCCCTGGTGAAGTAGTCGCTCCACTCCCTCGGCAGCGTCTTCTCGGTCCGCCCGGCCTCCGTCGCCCGCCCCAGCAGGCCGACCGGCGACTCGTTGAACCGGAAGTTGTTCACCTCACCGGTCACCTCACCGTTCTCGACGAGGTAGACGCCGTCCCGGGTCAGCCCGGTCAGCAGCAGCGTGGCCGGGTCGACCTCGCGGATGTACCACAGGCAGGTCAGCAGCAGCCCGCGCGTGGTGTTCGCGACCATGTCCTCCAGGGCGAGGTCCGAGCCGCCGTCGAGGACGAGGTTGCCGGCCCCGGGGGCGACCGGCAGCCCGGTCAGGCCCGCGCCGTGCCGCGTGGTCACCAGGTGCGCCAGCTCGCCCTCGCGGACCCAGTCGGTGGCCGTGACCGGCAGGCCGTTGTCGAACACCGACTGGTCGCCCCCGGAGGAGTGCGCGACCACGAAGGGCGCCGACTCCAGCCCCGGCTCGTTCGGGTCGCTGCGCAGGGTCAGCGGCAGCTCGGTCAGCTTCTCGCCGACCCTGGTGCCGCCGCCCGGCTTGGAGAACACCGTGCGCCCCTCGACCGCGTCCCGCCCGGACGCCGACCACTGCTGGTAGATCAGCAGATCGGCGACGGCGGTCGGCGGCAGCAGCGTCTCGTACCGCCCGGCGGGCAGCGGGACGCGCCGCTCGGCCCATCCCAGGCGTAGGGCGAGCTCCGCGTCCAGCGCCGCCGGGTCGACGTCCTTGAAGTCCCGCGTGGAGCGTCCCGCCCAGGCCGAGCGGGTACGGTCCGGCGACTTGGCGTTGAGCTCCAGCGTGCCGTTGGGCTGGTCGTGGCGCAGCCGCAGTCCCGTGGAGGTGCCCAGGTACGTCGACACGAGCTCGTGGTTGGCGAAGCCGTACAGCTCGCGACCGCCCGCACGCGCGCGTGCGAAGGACTCGCCGAGCGCCGGCGCGAAGTCGGCGAAGACGGCCGAGGAGGTCTCGGCGGGCCCGTCCGTGAAGTCGGGGGACTCCGGCACGCCGGTGACCAGCGGCTGGGCGTCCTCGGCGGGCCCGGCACCGCGCGCGGCCGCCTCCGCGGCCCGCACCAGCGGCTCCAGCTCGTCCGCGGTCACCGCGGAGCGCGAGACGACCCCGGAGGCGGTGCCCTCCTTGCCGTCGACGGTCGCGACGACGGTGAGCGTGCGCCCGCGCGTGACGCCGTTGGTGGTCAGCGCGTTGCCCGCCCAGCGCAGGTTGGCGGTCGAGTGCTCGTCGGCGATCACGACACAGCCGTCGGCCCGGGACAGGGCGAGGGCCCGCTCGACGATCTCGTGCGGCTTGGTGGTGCGCGGGCTCATCGACCGGCCTCCTGCGTGGTGTTCAGAATGTTGACGCCCTTGAAGAGGGCCGAAGGACAGCCGTGCGAGACCGCCGCGACCTGGCCCGGCTGGGCCTTGCCGCAGTTGAAGGCGCCGCCGAGGACGTAGGTCTGGGGGCCGCCCACCGCGGCCATGGAGCCCCAGAAGTCGGTCGTGGTCGCCTGGTAGGCGACGTCCCGCAGCTGCCCGGTGATCCGCCCGTTCTCGATCCTGAAGAACCGCTGGCCGGTGAACTGGAAGTTGTAGCGCTGCATGTCGATCGACCAGGACCGGTCCCCGACGACGTAGATCCCGCGGTCCACGCTGCCGATGAGGTCCTCCGTCGACATGCCCGCCGGGTCCGGCTGGAGCGACACGTTGGCCATGCGCTGCACCGGCACGTGCCCGGGGGAGTCGGCGTAGGCGCACCCGTTGGACCGCTCGAACCCGGTCAGCCTCGCGATCCGCCGGTCCAGCTGGTAGCCGACGAGCGTGCCGTCCTTCACCAGGTCCCAGGACTGGCCCGCGACGCCCTCGTCGTCGTAGCCGATGGTCGCGAGGCCGTGCTCGGCGGTGCGGTCACCGGTGACGTTCATCAGCTCGGAGCCGTACCGCAGCTTGCCGAGCTGGTCGAAGGTGGCGAAGGAGGTGCCGGCGTAGGCCGCCTCGTAGCCGAGCGCGCGGTCCAGCTCGGTGGCGTGGCCGATGGACTCGTGGATGGTCAGCCAGAGGTTGGACGGGTCGACCACGAGGTCGTACAGGCCCGACTCGACGCTCGGCGCCCGCATCTTCTCGGCGAGCAGCTCAGGGATCTGCTCCAGCTCGCTCTCCCAGTCCCAGCCGGTGCCGGTCAGGTACTCCCAGCCCCGCCCGACCGGCGGCGCGATGGTCCGCATGGAGTCGAACTCGCCGCTGGACTCGTCGACCGAGACGGCCGTCAGCGAGGGGTGCAGACGCACCCGCTGCTGCGTGGTGACCGTGCCCGCGGTGTCGGCGTAGAACTTGTTCTCGTGCACGGTGAGCAGCGAGGCGTCGACGTGGTTGACCCCGCTCGCCCCCAGCAGCCGCGCGCTCCAGTCCGCGAGCAGCGCCGCCTTCTCCTCGTCGGGCACCGAGAACGGATCGATCTCGTACGACGAGATCCAGGTGCGGTCGGCGTGCACGGGCTCGTCGGCGAGCTCCACCCGCTCTTCCGACCCGGCGGCCCGGATGACCTGCGCGGACAGCTTCGCCATGGCCACGGCCTGGGAGGCGACCTTGGCTGCCGCGTCCAGTGTCAGGTCCACGCCCGACGCGAAGCCCCAGGTGCCGCCGTGCACGACCCGCACCGCGTACCCGAGGTCGGTGGTGTCCGAGGACCCGGCGGGCTTGGCGTCCCGCAGGCGCCAGGACGCGCTGCGCACCCGCTCGAACCGGAAGTCCGCGTGCTCGGCCCCGAGCGCACGCGCGCGTGCCAGCGCGGCGTCGGCGAGGGCGCGTAGGGGAAGCGCTGTGAAGGCTTCGTCGATGGTATGAGGCACCTGGATCTCTTCCTGTCGGGAGGGGGTCGGCGGCGGTTGCCCCCGATCATGTCGCGGCGACCGGTTGCCGGACCACACGTTTGTGACCGCTGCCGGCATCTTTCTGTAGAGACCCGACAGCGAGCCCCGTAAGCCACTGTCGGTGCCCGAATGTCCTCAGGAGGGGACGGCCCGATAGGTTTTCGGTGAAGCCGCCTGTCATCGAGGGTGTTCGGGCGGGTGTGTCAGACCCCTATCGAAAGGGTGATCAGTTGAGCCGCTCGGTTCTCGTCACCGGAGGCAACCGGGGCATCGGCCTCGCCATCGCCCGCGCTTTCGCCGACGCCGGCGACAAGGTCGCCATCACGTACCGCTCGGGTGAGCCGCCGGCCGGCTTCCTTGCGGTCAAGTGCGACATCACCGACTCCGAGCAGGTGGAGCAGGCCTACAAGGAGATCGAGGCCGAGCACGGCCCGGTCGAGGTCCTGATCGCCAACGCCGGCATCACCAAGGACCAGCTCCTGATGCGCATGTCCGAGGACGACTTCACCTCGGTCATCGACACCAACCTCACCGGTACCTTCCGCGTGGTCAAGCGCGCCAACCGCGGCATGCTGCGCGCCAAGAAGGGCCGCGTCGTCCTGATCTCCTCGGTCGTCGGCCTCTACGGCGGCCCCGGCCAGGCCAACTACGCCGCCTCCAAGGCCGCGCTGGTCGGCTTCGCGCGCTCCCTCGCCCGTGAGCTGGGGTCGCGCAATCTCACCTTCAACGTCGTCGCGCCCGGCTTCGTCGACACCGACATGACCAAGGTGCTCACCGACGAGCAGCGTGAGGGCATCGTGAAGCAGGTGCCGCTCGGTCGTTACGCGCAGCCGGAGGAGATCGCCGCGACGGTGCGGTTCCTCGCCTCGGACGACGCCTCGTACATCACTGGAGCCGTCATCCCCGTTGACGGCGGACTGGGAATGGGTCACTGATCACCATGAGCGGAATTCTCGAGGGCAAGCGCGTCCTGATCACCGGTGTGCTGATGGAGTCCTCCATCGCCTTCCACGCCGCCAAGCTGGCCCAGGAGCAGGGCGCCGAGATCATCCTGACCGCGTTCCCGCGGCCCACGCTGACCGAGCGCATCGCCAAGAAGCTCCCGAAGCCCACCAAGGTCATCGAGCTCGACGTCACCAACGACGAGCACATGGGCCGCCTGGCCGACGTGGTCGGCGAGGAGCTCGGCGGCCTCGACGGGGTCGTGCACTCCATCGGCTTCGCGCCGCAGGACGCGCTCGGCGGCAACTTCCTGAACACGCCGTTCGAGTCCGTGGCGACCGCCATGCACGTCTCGGCGTACTCCCTGAAGTCGCTCACCATGGCCTGTCTGCCGCTGATGCAGAACGGCGGCTCGGTCGTGGGCCTCACCTTCGACGCGCAATACGCCTGGCCGCAGTACGACTGGATGGGCCCGGCCAAGGCCGCCCTGGAGGCCACCAGCCGCTACGTCGCCCGTGACCTGGGCAAGCAGAACATCCGCTGCAACCTCATCTCCGCGGGCCCCCTCGCCTCCATGGCCGCCAAGTCCATCCCGGGCTTCGCGGACCTCGCCTCCGTCTGGGACAACCGCTCCCCGCTGGAGTGGGACCTCAAGGACCCGGAGCCGGCCGGCAAGGGCATCGTCGCCCTGCTGAGCGACTGGTTCCCGAAGACCACGGGCGAGATCATCCACGTGGACGGCGGCCTGCACGCCATCGGCGCGTGACGCTGAGGGCCCGCACCCGTCACGGGTGCGGGCCCTCACCCGTTCGGCTCACCAGACCGGGCGCGGTACGGCCACAACTGGGCACCCTGGATTACGCGTTCACCCGCGCTTTCCTCCCCAGCACGGCCGAGGAGGTCCCCTTGTGCGCCTGTCCCGCAGTCTGGCCTCAGTGACCGCAGCCGTCTGTCTCGTGATGTCCCTGTCGTACGAAGCGATGTCGGACACCCGCGTGCAGGAGTCCGGAACCGCCGCTTCGGAGCTGTTCGGAGCCTCCTGTCGCAGCAAGGTCACCGGTTCCCGGGTGACCACCTACTGCCACAACCCCTATCCCCGCACCGACGGCGTCCGCCTGCACATCGAGTGCGACCGCTGGTGGGACCTCGACACCGACAGCGCCGAGGTCGAGGTCGGGCCCGCGCAGACCGTACGGCTGACCGGCCGGTGCTGGAAAGAGGTCCGCTCGGTGTGGGTCAGCCACCGGAAGCTGGCGCGCTGAGCCGTCCCGGACGGCACACAAGGGGGTAGCCGGCCGCCTCCTCGGCGGCCGCCGCCGCGTCGCCCGCGCGGATCGCGTCGACCAGCCGGGTGTGGTCCATGTACGTCTCCGGCGTCAGCTCCTCGCCGACGTCCTCGCGCAGCCAGTCCCGCAGCACCTCGCCGAGGTCGGCGTACATCTCGGTCATCACGTCGTTGTGCGAGGCGGCCACCACGGCGAGGTGGAAGGTGGTGTCCGCGGTCACGAAGGCCTCCGCGTCACCCGACGCCCAGGCCTCCTCGCGCCGCACCAGGAGCGCGTCGAGCTGCTTGAGGTCCTTCTCGGTGCGCCGCTCGGCTGCCAGCCGCGCCGCGGAGGACTCCAGCGTGGAGCGCAGCTCGGCGACGTGCCGGGGGTCCGCGTCGGCGAACCGGCGGTGCATCACGCCCGCCAGCTCACTGGTCGCCACGACGTACGTCCCCGAGCCCTGGCGGATGTCCAGCAGGCCGTTGTGCGCGAGGGCGCGGACGGCCTCGCGGACGGTGTTGCGGGCGACCCCCAGCTGCTCGACCAGTTCGGGCTCGGTCGGGATCCGGGAGCCGACCGGCCACTCGCCCGAGGTGATCTGGTTGCGCAGCGCGGCGATGACCTGCTCGGACAGCGCGGAGCGACGGGGATGGCTCAGGGGCATGGCACACCTTCGCACGGTCGGGACGGACGAGGACATCCCGGGGATGGACAACCAATCATCCAATGATTCTATGATAGGCCTCATGGCAAGCGAGGAAACCCGGACACTGAGGTCCACGACGGCACGCCCTTCCGCGACCGCACAGAAGGAGGGAGCCACGGTGAGCACCGCCCCGCGCGCGTGGGCGGTACGCCTGGTCGTCGTCGGCATCGTGCTCTCCGCCCTGAACCTCCGCCCCGCCATCACCAGCCTCGGTGCCCTCCTCGAAGAGGTGCGCGACGGCCTCGGCATGAGCGGCAGCGTGGCCGGCCTGCTCACCTCGGTGCCGCCGCTGTGCTTCGCCGTCTTCGGGGTCACGGCTCCCCGCCTGGCCCGCCGCTTCGGCGCGAGCGCGGTGGTGTGCGCGGGCATGGTCGCCATCACGGCCGGCCTGCTCATACGGCCGTACACAGGCTCCACGGCGGGCTTCGTGGCCGCCAGCGCCCTCACCCTCATGGGCATCGCCGTCAGCAACGTCCTGATGCCGGTCATCGTCAAGCGCTGGTTCCCGGACCGGGTCGGCTCCATGACCGGCCTCTACTCGATGGCACTGGCCCTCGGCACCGCGGCCGCGGCCGCCGTGACCGTGCCGGTGACCGAGGCGCTGGGCGGGAGCTGGCAGTCCGGTCTCGCGGTGTGGGCGGGCCTGGCCGCGGCGGCCGTACTGCCGTGGATCCCGCTCGTACGGGACAAGGCGGCCGGGACCCCCGCGGGCAGCGTGCACGCACGCGTGGAGAGCGCCGCACCGGTCCGGCAGGTGCACGCGCGCGTGGAGGGCGCCGGACCCGTCCGGCAGGTGCACGCGCGCGTGGAGCCGCCCGCGCTGCGGATCACCCGCAGCCGGACCGCCTGGGCGCTGGCCGTCTTCTTCGGGCTCCAGGCCACCGCCGCCTACATCACCATGGGCTGGATGGCGCAGATCTTCCGCGACGCGGGGGTGTCGGCGGGCACCGCCGGGCTGCTGCTGGCCGTCACGATGGTGATGGGCGTGCCGCTGGCCTTCGTCATCCCGCGTGTGGCCACCCGGCTGCCTCACCAGGGCCCGATCGTGATCGCCCTCGGCGTCTGCGGTCTGGCCGGATACGCGGGTCTGTACCTCGCGCCCGCAGCCGGCGCCTGGGCCTGGGCCGTGCTGCTCGGCATCTCCAACTGCTCCTTCCCGCTGGCGCTCACCATGGTCGGCATGCGGGCCAGGACCGGCGCGGGCGTGGCCCAGCTGTCCGCCTTCGCGCAGAGCACCGGCTATCTGATCTCCATCCCGGGACCGCTCCTGGTCGGCGTGCTCTACCAGCACAGCGGCGGCTGGGGCCTGCCGATCGCGCTCATGATCGGCCTGATGATCCCGCAGATGGCGGTCGGCGTGCTCGCGGGCCGCGACCGCACGGTGGAGGAGGAGGCGGCCCGCTGAGGCACCCGGGCGGCCCGGCCGTGAGGCATCGTGACGGTCCGGGTATGAGGCACCCTGACGGTCCGGGTAAGAGACCGGGGTGCGAGACTGGCCGCATGCTCGACCCGAACCCCCAGAACGGCCAGAAGAAGATGCTGCTGGTCTTCGGCTCGTTCTTCGCCATCTTCATCGTCATCGCGATCATCGCCACGATCGCCTCACCCTGATCCGGTGTCCCGCTCCCGGGGCGACGGTGGGGTTAACCCCCTGTCCCCTAGGGGGCGAGTGTCAGGGTCAACTGGGTGGATCACCGGATGGGTTGAGGGCCCTCGGCTCCGTACCTTCGAGATGTGACCGCGAGCAGCGGAGCACCGAGGACTCGAAGACCGGAGGCACTCATGTCGGCCCCTACGCACACCCCGCCCCACCCGGCGACCCGGGGCGGCGTCGACATCCGGCTGCCCTGGTGGGCCCTCGCCCTGCCGACGCTCGCCTTCGTCGTGCTCCTGGCCCTCATCCTCAACCCCTCCGACGCGCACGCGGCCTCCGGCGACCCCGTCATCACCCAGTTCCTGGAGCGGGTGCAGCGGCTGATGACCCGCTGAGCACCCACGAAGCCGCCCGTCAACTCCCTGCGCCACATGGCCTGTTTCATGCGAAGCTGGATCCCATGAGCGTCGCAGAATCCCGCAGGATTGTCCTTTTCCGGCATGCGAAAGCCGACTGGCCACAGGTCACCGACCATGAGCGGCCGCTCGCCGACCGGGGCCGAAAAGATGCAGCGGAGGCCGGACGCCGGCTGACCGACTCCGGCATCCCCTTCGACCTGGCCCTCTGCTCCACCGCGACCCGGACCCGGGAGACCTGGAAGCTCGCGGTGCAGGAGTTTCCGCACCGGCCGAAAACCGTCTACGAGGAGCGGATCTACGAGGCCTCTCCCGGCGAGCTGATCGCCGTGCTCAACGAAACCCCGGACGACGTGCACAACGCCGTCCTGATCGGCCACAACCCGGGGGTGCAGGGCCTCGCCGACATCCTCGCCGGCGCCGCCGAGGGCGACGCCCGCCGGCGGATGAGCGAGCGCGGCTTCCCGGCCGCCGCCTTCGCCGTCCTGTCCTTCAGCGGCCCCTGGAAGACCCTGGAGCCCGGCGTGGCCACCCTGGTCGACTACTGGGCACCCTCCGACTGATCCCGACCCGGCGAGGACGAGACAGTGGCCCGGCACCGCGAAGG
>NZ_JBHUXV010000214.1:0-9704 GCF_042669125.1 Streptomyces sp. NPDC057253
GCCGCGGGGGCCCTTCGTCGTGTCTCACGCCATCGTCGGCGCCGCGCGGTCACGCCGTCTTTCGGCGTCGCGCCCTACGCCATCTTCAGCGACTTCGCCATCTCGGTCAGCTGGGCCAGCGACCCCGTGCCCGCGACCACCGTCGTCGCCCCGTCGCCCTGGTGCACGAGGGCGTCGTAGCGGCCGCCCGTGTACCGGGTCCAGGTGCGGCCCGCGATCTCCTCGGTCTGCTTCGTCGCCTCGCCGCCCTGGCTCGCCTCGTCGATGAACTCCGACGGCTTCTGAGCGGACTGCTCGATCTGCACGTACTCACCACCGGGGGCCTGGAAGCCCAGGTGCCAGGCGTCGGACTCGTCGGCCTGGAAGCGCACCGACGTCGCCTTCCAGCCCGCCGGCAGTCCCTCGGGAGCGGCCACCGGATAGGAGGCCGCACGGCGGGCCGTGAGCAGCTCGACGCGGTAGTCGACCTTCTTCACGTCCGGAGCGGAGTCGTCGTGCGGGATGAACACGTAGATGACCGCCGCCGCGATCCCGATCAGGCCCAGGGAGAGAATCATGTCCCGGACCGTTTTCTGCTTGCCGTTCGAACCTGCCACGCCCCCATCGTCGCAGGTGCCCTGGCCCGCTCATCCGTGGGGCCCCCTGCTCATTTTGTCTGCCCGGAGATAGAGTCGATCGAACACCCTCATCCGGCCGTCGTCGTATCAGAAAGGTGCGCCTCGATGACCGAGCATCATCATCTGCCGTCCGAACTCGAAGTCCCCAGTGAAGCCCCCGACCGCAACCTCGCCCTGGAACTCGTCCGGGTGACCGAAGCCGCCGCGATGGCCGCCGGCCGCTGGGTCGGGCGGGGCGAGAAGAACGGCGCCGACGGCGCCGCGGTGCGCGCCATGCGGTCCCTCGTCTCCACCGTGTCGATGAACGGCGTGGTCGTCATCGGCGAGGGCGAGAAGGACGAGGCCCCGATGCTCTTCAACGGGGAGCGCGTGGGCGACGGGACCGGCCCCGAGTGCGACATCGCCGTCGACCCGATCGACGGCACCACGCTGACGGCCAAGGGCATGCCGAACGCGATCGCGGTGCTGGCCGCCGCGGACCGCGGGTCCATGTTCGACCCGTCCGCCGTGTTCTACATGGACAAGCTGGTCACGGGCCCCGAGGCCGCGGACTTCGTCGACATCGACGCGCCGGTCTCCGTGAACATCCGGCGGGTCGCCAAGGCGAAGCGGTCCACGCCGGAGGACGTGACCGTGGTCATCCTCGACCGGCCCCGGCACGAAGGGATCATCAAGGAGATCCGGGAGGCGGGGGCGCGGATCAAGCTGATCTCCGACGGTGACGTGGCGGGATCGATCTACGCGCTGCGCGAGGGCACCGGCGTCGACATGCTGCTGGGCATCGGCGGTACGCCGGAGGGGATCATCTCCGCCTGCGCCGTGAAGTGCCTCGGCGGGACGATCCAGGGCAAGCTGTGGCCCAAGGACGACGAGGAGCGGGCCCGGGCGATCGACGCCGGGCACGATCTGGACCGGGTGCTGACCACCGACGACCTGGTGTCCGGGGAGAACGTGTTCTTCGTGGCGACGGGTATCACGGACGGGGAGCTGCTGCGTGGGGTGCGGTACCGGTCGGAGACCGCGACTACCGACTCGATCGTGATGCGGTCCAAGTCGGGGACGGTGCGGCGGATCGACTCGGAGCATCGGCTCAGCAAGCTGCGGGCCTACAGTGCGATCGATTTCGACCGGGCCAAGTAGCGCGGGACAGCTCGGGGGAGCTGGAGCGTGGGCGGGTGCGGCTGCGTGGGGCTTCTCGCGCAGTTCCCCGCGCCCCTGAGTAGGTCCACTCGCCCCCGTTGAGAAGGCGCCCCCGGTGCGGAGGGGGCGCTTTCCCGTTCCAGCGCCCTCTCAGCCCGCCTGGGCTATGCGGGCCGCCCTCGCCGCCTTGGTGAGTTCCAGGTCTCGGCGCCTGCGGCGGGCCAGGACCACTCGGCGTTCTGCTGCGGTCAGGCCGCCCCAGACGCCGTAGGGCTCGGGTTGGAGGAGGGCGTGTTCGCGGCACTCGACCATGACAGGGCAGCGGGCGCAGACGCGCTTGGCGGCCTCCTCGCGGGACAGCCGGGCGGCGGTGGGTTCCTTGGACGGGGCGAAGAACAGGCCGGCCTCGTCGCGCCGGCACACCGCCTCGGTGTGCCATGGAGCGTCTTGGTCCCTGTCCCGCACTGGCACCCGCTGGGCCGGAACGGCAGCTACCTGCAGGGACGAATGCGGCGGTTGCAGCACGGTCTACTCCTGACGACGGCTTCGCGAGCGAGAGACGATGCAGCAAGCCCTACCCGCTGTGCGCGCGCCTATGCACTGAGTCCCGAACCGCTGGATTCCGGGCCGTCGCGTGCGCTTCCGAGCGCCGCCCGGAGGCGGATCCGAGGGCTTCGGACCCGCCCGGATTCACAACCGTCAACGATCCAGGTGCTTGCGCAAACTCTTGTCGACCTTGCGGTCGACCGCACTCTGCACCCGGTCGAGGATGTCCGCGACGAGCTTGCCGCGCTTGGGCCGCCCCTCGATGTTGCCGAGGATCGCCCAGCCGTCGACATAGACCACCGGGGCGTCGGGCTCGGCCGAGTCCAGGGTGTCCACCTCGAAGTTGCCGAGGACACCACCGCCGGTGCCGCGCAGCGAGACGTTCTCCGGGACGCGGACCTCGACGTTGCCGAAGACCGAGAACGCCTTGATGACCACCTGGCGATACTCGAAGATCGCCTCGCTCAGGTCTATCTCGACGCTGCCGAAGATCGCGTAGGCGTGGATACGGCGGCCCGCGCGCCACCGGCCCTTGCGGACGGCGGCGCTGAAGACGGCCACCACATTGTCGTCCGGGTCGTGCGGGATCGCGTCGGTGGGGCGGTTGGCGGCCGGGGTCCAGGCCGGGGCGGTCCGGCGCTCATGGGCGGCGGGCAGGTCCCGGATGAAGACCTCCAGCTCGCCGACCGTCTTGGCGCTCAGCACCCCCTCGACCCGCTCGGCGTGCTCGTCCGCGGTGAGGCGGCCCTCGGCGAGGGCCTCGCGCAGGATGTCGGCGATGCGGTCACGGTCGGCGTCCGAGGCGCGCAGCTCCGCGGGCTCGGCGACCCGGGGTTCGGTCTTCTTCTGAAGGTCCACGGCAGCAGCGTACCGAAACGCGATAGATCGCGACTAGGCCTGTGGACAAGTCCGGGACAACCAACTGAGCCTTACCTCACAACCTTCCGGGCTTGGACAGGTTCTAGGCTGGTGAGGCCCGCCAACGGCGGCGGGCCGCCGTCTTTCGAGTGAGGAATGGGCTGAGATGCCTGAGTTCGCATACACCGATCTGCTCCCCATGGGAGAGGACACCACCCCCTACCGGCTGGTGACCTCCGAGGGTGTCTCCACCTTCGAGGCCGACGGGCGGACGTTCCTCAAGGTGGAGCCGGAGGCGCTGCGCAAGCTGGCGGCCGATGCCATCCATGACATCCAGCACTATCTGCGGCCCGCCCACCTCGCCCAGCTGCGCCGCATCATCGACGACCCCGAGGCGTCGAGCAACGACAAGTTCGTCGCCCTCGACCTGCTGAAGAACGCCAACATCGCGGCGGCGGGCGTACTCCCCATGTGCCAGGACACCGGCACGGCCATCGTCATGGGCAAGCGCGGGCAGAACGTGCTCACCGAGGGCGGTGACGAGGCGGCGCTGTCGAAGGGCATCTACGACGCGTACCTGAACCTCAACCTGCGCTACTCGCAGATGGCCCCGCTGACCATGTGGGACGAGAAGAACACCGGCTCCAACCTCCCCGCGCAGATCGAGCTGTACGCCACCGACGGCGGCGCGTACAAGTTCCTGTTCATGGCGAAGGGCGGCGGCTCGGCCAACAAGTCGTTCCTCTACCAGGAGACGAAGGCCGTCCTGAACGAGGCCTCCATGATGAAGTTCCTGGAGGAGAAGATCCGTTCGCTCGGTACGGCCGCCTGTCCGCCGTACCACCTGGCGATCGTCGTCGGCGGCACCAGCGCCGAGTACGCGCTGAAGACCGCCAAGTACGCCTCCGCGCACTACCTGGACGAGATCCCGGCCGAGGGCTCGGAGCTCGGGCACGGCTTCCGGGACAAGGAGCTGGAGGAGAAGGTCTTCGAGCTGACCCAGAAGATCGGGATCGGCGCGCAGTTCGGCGGGAAGTACTTCTGCCACGACGTGCGGGTCGTACGGCTGCCCCGGCACGGTGCCTCCTGCCCGGTCGCCATCGCGGTGTCCTGCTCGGCCGACCGGCAGGCCGTCGCGAAGATCACCGCGGAGGGCGTCTTCCTGGAGCAGCTGGAGACCGACCCGGCGCGCTTCCTGCCCGAGACGACCGACGAGCACCTCGACGAGTCCGACGTGGTGCGGATCGACCTCAACCAGCCGATGGACGACATCCTCGCGGAGCTCACCAAGTACCCGGTGAAGACGCGGCTTTCGCTGACCGGTCCGCTCGTGGTCGCCCGTGACATCGCGCACGCCAAGATCAAGGAGCGCCTGGACGCGGGCGAGGAGATGCCGCAGTACCTGAAGGACCACCCGGTGTACTACGCGGGCCCGGCGAAGACCCCCGAGGGCTACGCCTCCGGTTCCTTCGGTCCGACCACGGCCGGCCGCATGGACTCCTACGTCGAGCAGTTCCAGGCGGCGGGCGGCTCCAAGGTGATGCTCGCCAAGGGCAACCGCAGCAAGCAGGTCACCGACGCGTGCGACGCGCACGGCGGCTTCTACCTCGGCTCCATCGGCGGCCCGGCCGCGCGCCTGGCCCAGGACTGCATCAAGAAGGTCGAGGTCGTCGAGTACGAGGAACTCGGCATGGAGGCGGTCTGGAAGATCGAGGTCGAGGACTTCCCCGCCTTCATCGTCGTCGACGACAAGGGCAACGACTTCTTCCAGGACCCGGCGCCCGCGCCGACGTTCACGTCGATTCCGGTGCGGGGCCCCGGGCTGGCGTAGCACCTCGTGCGCGGCGGGGACCCGCTTGGCCCCCGCCGCCCAAGGACACCCGAGCGGCCCACGCCCGGAACATCCCGGCCGCCCCGATCGCTGTACCCGGTATGAGCGAATACCGCATCGAGCACGACTCCATGGGCGAGGTCCAGGTCCCCGTGGACGCCAAGTGGCGGGCCCAGACGCAGCGGGCCGTGGAGAACTTCCCGATCTCCGGGCAGCGGATCGAGCGGGCGCACATCGAGGCGCTCGCGCGGATCAAGGGGGCGGCCGCGAAGGTGAACGCGCGGCTGGGGGTGCTCGACAAGGACATCGCGGAGGCCATCCAGGAGGCGGCCGAGGAGGTCGCCGAGGGGAAGTGGGACGAGCACTTCCCCATCGACGTCTTCCAGACCGGCTCCGGCACCTCCTCGAACATGAACACCAACGAGGTCATCGCGACCCTGGCGACCGAGCGGCTCGGCGAGGGCCGGAGCGTTCATCCCAACGACCACGTGAACGCCTCCCAGTCCTCCAACGACGTCTTCCCGTCCTCCATCCACATCGCCGCCACCGCCGCCGTCACCCAGGACCTGATCCCGGCGCTGGAGCACCTCGCCGACGCCCTCGCCCGCAAGTCCGAGGAGTTCGCCGATGTCGTGAAGTCGGGGCGGACCCATCTGATGGACGCCACCCCGGTGACGCTCGGCCAGGAGTTCGGGGGGTACGCGGCCCAGATCCGGTACGGCGTCGAGCGCCTCACCGCCTCCCTCCCCCGGCTCGCCGAACTGCCGCTGGGCGGTACCGCCGTCGGCACCGGCATCAACACCCCGCCCGGTTTCTCCGCCGCCGTCATCGAGGAGGTCGCCCGCACCACCGGGCTGCCCCTCACCGAGGCGCGGGACCACTTCGAGGCGCAGGGCGCCCGGGACGGGATCGTGGAGACCAGCGGGCAGCTCAGGACCATCGCGGTCGGCCTGACGAAGATCGCCAACGATCTGCGCTGGATGTCCTCCGGGCCGAGGACCGGCCTCGCGGAGATCTCGCTGCCCGACCTCCAGCCCGGCTCCTCGATCATGCCCGGCAAGGTCAACCCGGTGATCCCGGAGGCGGTCCTGATGGTGGCCGCGCAGGTCGTCGGCAACGACGCGACCGTCGCGACCGCCGGCGCGGCCGGCAACTTCGAGCTCAACGTCATGCTGCCGGTCATCGCGAAGAACGTCCTGGAGTCGATCCGGCTGCTCGCCAACGTCTCCCGGCTGCTCGCCGACCGCACGGTCGACGGCATCGTCGCCCACCGCGAACGGGCCCGGGAGTACGCCGAGTCCTCGCCCTCCGTGGTCACCCCGCTCAACAAGTACATCGGGTACGAGGAGGCCGCGAAGGTCGCCAAGAAGGCGCTGGCGGAACGGAAGACGATCCGGCAGGTCGTGCTGGAGAGCGGGTACGTCGAGCGCGGTGACCTGACGGAACAGCAGCTCGACGAGGCCCTGGATGTCCTGCGGATGACACGGCCGTAACCTTTCCCCGCCCCGGCGTGAACCGTGACGCGTACCGCAGCGTCGTATGCCTATGGCACCTAATATCTGTTCATGGCAGAGGGTGGAGCGGTGAGAGCAGTGGAAGCGGGTACGTCGGCGCACTTCTGGGAGCCCGGGAGTCAGATCCTGTGGCGCTACCGGGAGAACGCGGGCGCGCACTTCCACATCGCCCGCCCCGTCACCGTCGTACGCGACGACGCCGATCTCCTCGCCGTGTGGCTGGCACCGGGCACCGAGTGCGTGAAGCCGGTGCTGGCCGACGGCACCTCCGTGCACGCCGAGCCGCTGGAGTCCCGTTACACCAAGCCGCGGACCGTGCACCGGGACCGCTGGTTCGGCACCGGGGTGCTGAAGCTGGCCCGGCCCGGTCTGCCGTGGTCGGTGTGGCTGTTCTGGGAGCCGGGCTGGCGGTTCAAGAACTGGTACGTGAACCTCGAGGAGCCGCTGGCCCGTTGGGCCGGGGGTGTGGACTCCGAGGACCACTTCCTGGACATCACCGTGGATCCCGACCGCAGGTGGCAGTGGCGGGACGAGGACGAGTTCGCGCAGGCCCAGCAGGACGGCCTGATGGACCCCGACCTGGCCGAACAGGTCCGGGCCGCGGGGCGTTCCGCGGTGGAGGTGATCCGCGCCTGGGGCCCGCCGTTCTCGGACGGCTGGCCCGACTGGCGGCCCGATCCGTCCTGGAGTGTCCCGCTCCTTCCGGATGACTGGGACCGTACGCCCGCGCACTTGTCCTCATGAGACCCTTGATGCGCCCCCGGGCCGCAAACGTAGGATCGTCCTCCGCAAGAGTGCGCAGCGGCAACTACCGGAGCGGGCACTGGGCTTGACCGATCGTCACCGAGGGGCGGCAGGACGTGAGCGTGGGGTACGAGGGCAACACCGGTACGGGCCGACGGTTCGCCGCCACTGCGGGGACAGCCCCTGACCACGCGGAAATTCCGTTCCTGGGACACGCATTCCGGGTATCGGGATTTCGGCGGGACCCACTGCGCGTACGGCGCGCAGCCCCGGACGGACGGATTCGACACGCGTGACGGAGCACCCGACCTCCTTCGAACGCCCCCAGCCGGGCGTCGACCCGACGGACCCCGGCGGGGCGCTGCTGCGTTCCCCGATGCCCGCTCCCGCCCCGGGCGTCGAGGCCCCGGCCGCTTTACCCCTTCAGGCCCGCTCCGGTGACCCCGCCCCGGACGCGGCCCCCGTCCTCCAGGGCAGCAACAGCAAGACCGGCACCACCGGCAACCACAAGGACAAGGGCATGAACCCGGCCGGTACCGGCCCCGAGCACTCCCAGCCGGCCACCGCCGAGCAGGACACGCACCGCCCGCGACCCGTCTCCGAGACGGTCCCGATCCAGCCGGCCGGCGAGGACGACCGGCCGCAGAGCGGCGACGAACGCCGTACCGGACAGGGCCTGCCCCCGGGCCGGCCCATTCCGATGCGTCGGGACGGCGACCGGCTGCGCTTCGTGGGCGCGGCCACCCGCCGGATCGCCCGGGGCATCGACCTGGACGAGATCGTCATGGGGCTGTGCCGGGCGACCGTGCCGACCTTCTCGGACGCGATCCTGGTCTATCTGCGCGACCCGCTGCCGGTCGGCGACGAGCGGCCCACCGGGCCCCTGGTGCTGCGGCTGCGGCGCAGCGACCGGATCCCGCAGCAGGAGCGGGACCTGGAGGACGGCATCCTGCCGGTCCCGGTGCCCGAGAACCCGTCCGAGCTGGACGCGCTCGGCACCGAACTGTGCGAGGTGCAGCCCGGCAGCGCGCTCGCCGAGGTGCTGCGCGGAGTGCGCCCGGTCTTCACGGACACGCCCGCGGCCCACGCGGCGCTGCCGGAACTGCTCGGTGAGGGCTGCGAGTTCGTCGTCCCCTCGGGCCGCCGCGCGATCCTCGCCCCGCTGCGCGGCCGGCGCCGGGTCATCGGCGCCGCGCTGTTCCTGCGCCGCCCGGACCGCATCCCCTTCGACCCGGACGACCTCCTGGTCGCCGCCCAGCTCGCCACGCACAGCGCGCTGGGCATCGACAAGGCGGTGCTCTACGGCCGTGAGGCGTACATCGCCGACGAGCTCCAGCGCACGATGCTCCCGGAGACGCTTCCGCGGCCCACCGGCGTGCGGCTGGCCTCGCGCTATCTGCCCGCCGCCGAGACGGCCCGGGTGGGCGGCGACTGGTACGACGCGATCCCGCTGCCGGGCAGCCGGGTCGCGCTGGTCGTGGGGGACGTCATGGGGCACTCCATGACCTCCGCGGCGATCATGGGCCAGCTGCGGACGACCGCGCAGACGCTCGCCGGGCTCGACCTGCCTCCGCAGGAGGTGCTCCACCACCTCGACGAACAGGCCCAGCGGCTCGGCACCGACCGCATGGCGACCTGCCTCTACGCCGTCTACGACCCGGTCTCGCACCGGATCACCATCGCGAACGCGGGGCACCCCCCGCCGGTGCTGCTGCATCTGGGCGGCCGCGCGGAGGTGCTCCGGGTGCCGCCGGGAGCGCCGATCGGTGTCGGCGGCGTCGACTTCGAGGCCGTGGAACTGGACGCGCCCGCCGGGGCCACCCTGCTGCTGTACACCGACGGGCTCGTGGAGTCCCGGCTGCGGGACGTGTGGACCGGGATAGAGCAGCTGCGGGAGAAGCTCGCCGCGACCGCCCAGCTGACCGGTCCGGACCATCCGCCGCCGCTGGAGGCGCTGTGCGACGAGGTGCTCGACATGCTCGGTCCTGGCGACCGGGACGACGACATCGCGCTGCTCGCGGCCCGCTTCGACGGGATCGCGCCGAGCGATGTGGCGTACTGGTTCCTGGAGCCGGAGGACGCGGCACCGGGACGGGCCCGGCGGCTGGCGCGGCGGGCGCTGTCCCGCTGGGGCATGGAGGATCTCACCGACTCCGTCGAGCTGTTGGTGAGTGAGGTCGTCACCAACGCCGTGCGGTACGCGACCCGGCCGGTGACGCTCCGGCTGCTGCGGACCGATGTGCTGCGCTGCGAGGTCGGCGACGACGTGCCGCAGCTGCCGCGGCTGCGGCAGGCCAGGGCGACGGACGAGGGCGGCCGCGGGCTGTACCTGGTCAACCGGCTGGCCCGGCGCTGGGGAGCCACCCGGCTGAGCACCGGCAAGGTGGTCTGGTTCGAGCTCAACCGGGGCTAGCCCCGGGAACGACGAGAGGGGGCGCCCGGCCTGTGCCGGGC
>NZ_JBHUXV010000215.1:0-9702 GCF_042669125.1 Streptomyces sp. NPDC057253
AAATCACATACGCCAACTGCTGTGGCGTCAGTGTGATGTCAGGTGCGGTCACCGGCCCGGCAGCCAACGAGGCGACCACCGCGGGATCATCCAGCAGCACCACATGCGACTCACTCAGCCCCAGCGCCGAGTCGCCGATACCGACCACGACTGCGGCTCCAGCATCAGCGGCCATGAAGGCGAGCCGCTCGGCCGGATACTCCGGATCCAGCGGCACATACGCCGCCCCCGCCTTCCACACAGCCAGAAGAGCGACGACCATCTCCACCCCGCGCGGCAGGCACAGCCCCACGACGCTGCGAGCCCGGACGCCTTGACCTGCCAGGAAGTGGGCCAGCCGGTTCGCCCGCTCGTCCAGTTCCGCATACGACAGTTCAATTCCGTCGCACACCACCGCCACCGCCGTGGGATCGGCAACCGCGCGCTCCGCGATCAGCCCCGGGACCAGTGCTTCCGGCAGCTCGACGGCGGTGTCGTTCCATTCGTCGATCAGCTGCCTGCGTTCGGCGGCGCCCAACACATCCACCGCCCCCAGCGGCAGATCCGGCGCACCGGTCAAAGACTCCAGGGCGCGCGCCCACCGTTGCGCGAGTCGCTCAAGCGAATCCACATCGAACAGGTCGGCCGCGGCGACGATCTCGCCACGCAATCCGGCCGGGTTTCCCTCCGCGTCGAACGCCTCGATGGCGGTGACTTCCAGGTCGAACTTCACCGTCGTCGTGTCCGACAGCGTTCCGGCGCTGGCCGGCAGCCCACCGGTCCGCACGCCGGGCATGTCGAGGACCGCGCGGGCGGTGTTCTGCAACGTGAACATCACCTGGAACAGCGGGTGCCTGGCGAGTGTGCGGGCCGGGGCCAGCTCCTCCACCAGTCGCTCGAACGGCACATCCTGATGCGCGAAGGCGCCGAGACCCGTCTCTCGCACCCGGGAGAGCAAATCGGTGAAGGTGGGGTTGCCCGAGAGATCGGTGCGCATGACCAGCGTGTTGAGGAAGCACCCGACCATGTCGTCCAGGGCCTCGTCGGTGCGCCCGGCGATCGCCGAACCGATGGGGATGTCCGTGCCCGCTCCGAGGCGCGAGAGCAGCACGGCCAGCCCCGCCTGCAGCACCATGAACACCGTCACGCCCTCGGCGCGCGCCACCTTGGCTATTTCGGCGTGCAGTTCGGCAGTGATCCGGAGTGGCACCCGATGCCCTCGGTGCGATGGCACTGCCGGACGTGGCCGGTCCAAGGGGAGATCCAGCTCCTCGGGCAGCCCGGCCAGCTGCTCGCGCCAGTAACCGAGTTGCGCGGACAGCGGGCTGTGCGGATCATCCTCCGCGCCCAGCAGCTCGCGCTGCCACAAGGCGTAGTCCGCGTACTGCACCGGCAGAGGGGTCCACTCCGGTGCCCGGCCTTCTATCCGCGCCGCGTAGGCGGACGTCAGGTCCCGTGCCAGGGGAACCGTCGACCAACCGTCTCCGGCGATGTGATGCAGCATCAGTACCAGCACCTGCTCATCCGGCCCGCAGTCGAACAGCGTTGTCCGCAGGGGGACTTCCGAGGCAAGGTCGAAACCGCGCCGTGACTCGGCGGCCACCGCAGCGGCCAGCTCCTCCCGCGTCACCTCGGTGACGGTGAGGCCGAATCCACTCTCCTCGACGGACAGGACTCGCTGATAGGGCCGGCCGTCGGCGGTGGGGAACACGGTGCGCAGTACTTCGTGGCGTCCGATCACGTCCCGCAGCGCCTCGCTCAGGGCTGCCCGGTCCACGGTGCCGGTCAGGCGCAGCGCTGTGGGAATGTTGTAGGTCGGACTCGGTCCCTCCAACTGCGCGATGAACCAGAGCCGTTGTTGCGCGTACGAAAGTGGTGGCCGCTCCGGACGGCGCGTCGGCGTGAGCGCGGGTCGGGCCCCGCCCTCTGCATTCAGATGGGCGGCGACTCCTGCCGGTGTCGGCGCATCGAACAGCGTCCGCAAGGGCAATTCCACACCCAGCAGTGCCCGCACTCGGCTCACCAACCGAGTCGCCAGCAGCGAGTGGCCGCCCAGCGCGAAGAAGTCGTCATCCACTCCCACCTCGGGCAACCCGAGAACCTGGGCGAACGCCCCGCAAAGGATCTCCTCCTGGGGAGTGGAGGGTGCGCGGCTCACGCCGGTGAGCGCCGCGGCATAGTCGGGGGCCGGCAGCGCCCTGCGGTCCAGCTTCCCGTTCACCGTCAGCGGCAACGCGTCCAATACGACGACCGCGGACGGCACCATGTACTCCGGCAGCCGATCCGCCGCGAACTGCCTGAGAAGCACGGTGAGTTCCGTTGCTCCCGCATCGTCGGCGGCAGGGACCACGTAGGCGACGAGACGTTTCTCGTCCGCCGTGTCCTCCCTGGCGACCACCGCGACCTGCGCCACACCCGCGCAGGCGGACAGCACGGCCGCCACCTCACCCGGCTCCACCCGGAACCCACGGATCTTGACCTGCTCATCGGCACGCCCCGCGAACAGCAGTCGGCCGTCCGCCGTCCAGCGCACCAGGTCACCGGTGCGGTACATCCGTTCGCCAGTCGCCGAGAACGGGCACGCGACGAAGCGCTCCGCAGTGAGAGCGCCGCGGCCCGCGTATCCGCGCGCCAGCTGGGCGCCGGCGATGTACAACTCGCCCACGACACCCACGGGTGCCGGGTTCAGGGAGGCGTCCAGCACGAAGACCCGCGTGTTGGCGAGCGGCGAGCCCATCGTCACGACCGGATCCGGACCGTCCATTCGGCCGGTCGTGACGATCACCGTCGACTCGGTCGGCCCGTAGGCGTGCACCAGGCGCCGGTCGGCACCCCACAGCATGGCCTGCTCCGGCGAGATCGGCTCGGCGCCAACCACGATCGAGGAGACGTCCGTCAGGTCCGCCGGGTCCAGCACCGCCAGCAGGGAAGGCACGACACTGGCCGACCGCACACCCGTGTCGCGGATCATGCCGGTCAGCAGCGCTGTATCGGCCCGCTCCGCCGTCGTGGCCACGGTCAGCGTGGCACCGGCCGTCAGTGTCGCCGCCACGTCGAGCACCGAAGCGTCGAAGCTGAACGACGCGAACTGCAGCACCCGAACTCCGGGGGCAGCGCCCAGAGTCGGCGCCAAAGCCAGCGCGAGGTTCGCCATGCCGCCATGGGTGGCCTGCACGCCCTTGGGCTGCCCCGTCGATCCCGACGTATAGATGATGTACGCCAACTGAGCTGCGTCGTGGGTGACTTCGGGCGCCTTCGCCGCTGCCCCCGCCACTGAGTCGGCCACCTGCGTATCGTCCAGGTTCAGCAGCCGCACGCCGGGAGCGGCCAGCTCTCGCGTCAGCTCCTTCAGGCCGACCACGAGACGCGCCCCGCTGTCGGCAACGATGTACGACAACCGCTCGGCCGGATACTCCGGGTCCAGCGGCACGTAGGCCGCTCCAGCGCGCCACACGCCGAGGATCGCCGTGACGATCTCCGTCCCACGGGGGAGGCACAGTCCCACCACGGACTCCGTGCCGACACCCTGTTCCCGCAGGTAGTTCGCGAGGCGGTTGGCCCGCGTGTCCAACTCGGCGTACGACAGTTCCTCCCCGTCGCAGACAACGGCGACGGCGTCCGGGGAGGCCGCCGCCCGCTGCGCGATCAGCTCGGGCACGGTCGCTTCCGGAACCGCGCCCGACGAGTCGTTCCAGTCCTCAAGGAGCCGCCGTCTTTCGTCGGCTTCGAGGACCTCCACTGCCGGCAAGTGGAGGTCGGGCGCGCTGTCCAGGGCGGCCACGAGGTTCTGCAGGCAGGTGCGCAACAGGATGCACAGCTGCTCCGGGTCTGCCGGGGTCACCGCATCGACGGTCAGGCCGAATCCGGTCCCGTAGTCGTCGACGGCCACGCTCACGGGGTAACTGGTCGCATCCCGTACGAACTCCGTCCTTATGCCCTGGGTCCTGGTGCCACCTTCCTGGCCGGGCTCCGGCCTCGCCCTCCGGCTGTGCCGGTAGTTGAAGATCGAGGTGAACAGCGGGCTGCCGTCGCGCACTCCGCTGGCCTGCTGTGCCAGGGCCAGCGGGGCGTGCTCGTGCACCAGGAGCTCCGCCAGCTGGCCCCGCAGGTCCGACAACGCCTCGCCCACGCCGTACGATCCCACCCGCACCCGCACCGGCAGAGTGTTGAGGAACAGTCCGGGTATGCGGTCCGCGCCGGCCCCGGCGTTCATCCGTCCGAAGAGCACCGTGCCGAACACCACGTCATCCCGGCCACTGACCGCCGCCAGCACCCGCGCCCACGCCAGATGGAACACCGTCGCCGCACTCACACCCAGCGCCTTGGCCACCTCGCGTGTCTGCCCGGCCAGTTCGTCGTCGACGGGCATTCTCATCTGTGCGGTAGTGGTGCCATCGCCGTGGACGTCCAGGAGGCCGTACGGTGCCGTGGTCTCCTCTACATCGCCCAACAGCTCGGCGAAGTACCGCTCATGCTCCTCACGCGGCACACCGAGGCGGGCCTGGGCTACGAAGTCACGGAACGGCAGCGGCGCCGGCAGTTCCCCCTCACGCCCCGACAAGAACGCTCTCAACTCGCCCAGCAACACATCCTGCGTGGTGTGATCCTGAATCAAGTGATGGATCCGCAACAGCGCCAGCCACCGGCCCGAACCGGGCTCGGCGGCCGCGTGCACATCGATCAACGGCGCCCGGCCCAGATCCATCCGCGAACCGCCCGCCGCCACCAACTGAGCGACCGCATCCTCGACCGCGGGATCGAGCACAACCTCATGAACCGGCAGCACGGCACGCCGGACCACCACCTGCACCGGCTCCCGCAGCCCCTCCCACACGATCCCCGTGCGATAGATGTCATGACGGTCGACCACCCGCTGCAGGGCACCGAGGAGGGCATCCAACCGCTCCCGGCAGTCAAAGCCGACGACCCTCGGTGACGCATACACATCCGCCCCACCGTCAGCCATCAGGTGGTGAAAGAGGATGCCTTCCTGCAGCGGTGCCAGCGGGTAGACATCCGCGACATTGGCCGCGCCACCCGGCACCTGCGCAACCACCCGGTCGACCTCCTGAGGCGACAGATCGACCAACGGCAGCATGCCCGACGTGATCTCCGTCGCGCCTTCCGGAATCAGGTTCGGCGGAACCTCCACCTGTCCCGGAGCCGCCACCACGGCCAACCCGGCCGGCGTCGGCGTCTGGAACAACGCCCGCACCGACACTGACACACCCCGCACACGCAACCGCTCCACCAGCGTGACTGCGAGGAGTGAGTGACCACCCAGCCTGAAGAAGTCGGCATCCACACCGACCCTCTCTACACCGAGGACTTCAGCGAACGCCTGGCACAGGATCTCCTCCTGCACCGTCACCGGTCCCCGGCCCACACCCGCCGCAACCGAATAATCCGGCACCGGCAACGCCCGACGATCCAGCTTCCCGTTCACCGTCAGCGGCAGCGCCTCCAGCACCACGACCGCCGACGGCACCATGTACCCCGGCAACCGCTCCGCCGCGAACGCACGCAGGGCTTCGGACAGCGTCGCGTCGGCGACATCACTGTCCTCCTCCGGAACGACATACGCGACGAGGCGCTGGTCGTCGACGGTGTCCATGTGCGTGACCACGACTACCGCCTGTGCCACAGCGCTGTGCCCGGTCAGGACGGTTTGGATCTCGCCCGGCTCGATACGGAAGCCTCGGATCTTGACCTGGTCGTCGACCCGGCCCAGATACTCCAGGCGACCGTCTCGGTCCCAGCGCACGAGGTCACCGGTGCGGTACATCCGCGCGCCCGGTTCGAACGGGCATGCCACGAATCGTTCGCCAGTCAACGCCGGGCGCCCCAGGTAGCCGCGGGCCAGACCCGTACCCGCCAGATACAGCTCGCCCACCACGCCCACGGCCACCGGGCGCAGCTCTCCGTCCAACACAAAGGCACGAGTGTTGGCGATGGGTCTGCCGACAAGCGGCTGTTCACCTTCCGCCGCGTCGAACCACAGTGCGTCCACAGTGCACTCGGTCGGCCCGTAGATATTCAGGCACCGGGTCCCTTCGGTCCGCCGCATACGGTCCCACAGCGCACCGCCGACCCCCTCGCCGCCCAGCATCACCAGATCGGGCAGCGCGTCTGGACGGTCGAGCAAGCTCTCGGTCACCAATTGCTCCGTGTACGTGGGGGTCACGTCCAGAACATTGATGCGGTGCTCGGCGATGTACTCCACCATGGCGCTCGCGTCACGGCGCACATCGTCGCTGATTACATGCCACTCGTGGCCTGCCACCATCCACAGCAAGCCCTCCAATGAGGTATCGAAGGAAAACGAGGTCGTCAGCGCGATGCGCATGCGCTGCGGCCCCTGCGGCATCACCCTCGAGCGGTGGAAGTTGTAGAGGTTGTTGAGGCCTGCGTGCTGAACGACCACGCCCTTGGGGCGGCCCGTGGACCCGGACGTGTAGATGACGTATGCGGGATCTGCCGACGACGGCCTCACCCACTCCGGCGCGCCGGACTCGTCGGTGTCGGACAGCCCGGCCGGCTCATCAGCTGTCTCCGCGGCGCCGACAACAACCGTTGAGGCCGCCGCGGGCCCGGGCACCAGCGATGTGGAACCCTCCGACACCAGCAGCACCGTCGGCGCCGCGTCGCCGAGCATGTACTCGATCCGTTCGGCCGGGTACTCCGGGTCTACGGGCAGGTACACACCTCCGGCCTTCAACACGGCGAGGAGCGCCACGACCATGTCGACGCCGCGCTCCATACAGACCGCGACGATCGACTCCGGTCCGACGCCACGTATGACCAATAACTGTGCCAGCCGGTTCGCCCGCGCCTCCAGCTCCGCGTACGACACCTCGGCCCCCTGCGAAACGAGGGCCACGGCCTCCGGCGTACGCGCCACCTGTGCCGCGAACAGCTCCGCGAGCGAAATGTCCGCCACCTCAACCGCGGTGTCGTTCCACTCCGTCAGAAGCCGACCGCGCTCGCCCGCGTCGAGGATCTCCACCGCGCCGATCCTCGTTCGCGGATCGGCGGCCAGCGCCTCGACGACCCGGGCCCAGTAAGCCGCGATCCGCTCGGCCGACTCCACGTCGAACAGGTCCGTCGCCGCCACCAGAGTGCCACGCAGTCCTGCCGGAGCACCTTGAGCATCGGTCCTTTCCCCAACGGAGATCTCGAGATCGAACTTCGCCGCCGTAGCCCCGGTCGGCACCCCCTCAACCTTCAGCCCGGGCAGAGTCAGGGAAGCCGCGCCCATGTTCTGGACCGTCAACATCACCTGGAACAACGGATGCCGCGACAAGGAGCGAACCGGGGCCAGCTCTTCCACCAGCCGCTCGAACGGCACATCCTGGTGCTCGAACGCCCGCAGGCCCGCCTCGCGAACCCGGTCGAGGACCTCTTCGAACGTCGGGTCACCCGACAGATCGGTTCGGATCACCAGGGTGTTCACGAAGAAGCCGACCAGGTCGTTGAGGGCCCTGTCCGTGCGCCCTGCGATCGCCGACCCGATCGGGATGTCCGTACCCGCACCCACGCGATACAACGTCACCGACAAGGCGGCCTGCATCAGCATGAACAGGCTCATGCCTCGCTCTCGCCCAACAGCGACCAGCCGTTCATGCACCTCGGCCGGGACTCGTAGCGGAATGCGGTGCCCTTCGTAAGAGGAGACAGCCGGGCGGTGCCGGTCGGTCGGCAGCGTCAACTCCGCAGGCACATCGGCAAGCTCGCCACGCCAGTACGCCACCTGCCGGGAGAGCACGCTCTGCGGATCGTCCTCCCTCCCGAGCAACTCTCGCTGCCACAAGGTGTAATCCGCGTACTGCACCGGGAGCGGCTCCCATTCCGGGGCATTGCCCTTCAGCCGCGCCTGGTAAGCAGCCGACAGGTCCCGTGCCAGGGGGGACCAGGACCAGCCGTCGCCGGCGATGTGGTGCACGACCAGCACGAGTACGTGTTCCGTCGGTCCCAGCACGAGCAACGATGCCCGCAACGGGACCTCGACTCCCAGATCAAATGCGTGCCGCGCCGCCTGGGACACCGCCTCCGTCAGCACTTCCGGTGCCACGTCGGCGACGGTCAGCTCGAAACCGGCCTGCTCCGGCTCGAGTACACGCTGGAAAGGTTCCCCGCCGGATTCAGGGAACACAGTGCGCAGCACTTCATGCCGACGAATCACATCCAGTAGCGCAGATCTCAGTGCTTCCTGGTTGAGTGCCCCGGAGAGGCGCACAACGGTAGGACTGTTGTAGGTGGCGCTGGGACCCTCCAGCTTTGCCAGGAACCACAGCCGACGCTGAGCGAACGAAAGTGGGATCATGAGAAGTCCTCCTGCTTACGCATCGGCCGCAGCGTGGGCCTGACATTCCGTTGGTCACTGCCTTGTTCGGCGAGCCAGGCCGCGAGCCCTGCCGGCGTGGGCGTCGTGAACACCGCACGGATCGAGAGCTCCGCGCCCAATTCCGCGCGCACCTCGCTGACCAGCCTGGTCGCCAGGAGCGAGTGTCCGCCGAGCTCGAAGAAGTCGTCGTCGACACCGACGCTGTCCAGACCCAGGAGTTGCGCGAACGCGCTGCAGAGAATCGCTTCCTGCGGAGTGGACGGTTCGCGTCGCGCGGCCGTGGTGGCTGCCGTGTAGTCCGGGGCGGGTAGGGCCTTGCGGTCCAGCTTGCCGTTGCCCGTCAGCGGCAGCGATTCCAGCACCACCACCGCGGCGGGGACCATGTGCTCCGGCAGCCGACCGGTAGCGAACGTACGCACCGAGGCGGCCAGCTCGCCCGGGTCGGCGTCCTCATCCGCCGGGACCACGTAGGCGACCAGGCGCACATCCCCCGGCATGTCCTCGCGGGCGACCACGGCGGCCTGGGTGAGCTGCGGGTGCGCGGTGAGCACCGCCTGTACCTCACCCGGTTCCACCCGAAACCCACGCACCTTGACCTGCTCATCCGCCCGGCCCGCGAAGACCAGCTCACCACCGGACGTCCACCGCACCCGGTCCCCGGTCCGATACATCCGCCCACCCGGCGAGGAGAACGGACAGGCCACAAACCGCTCCCCGGTCAACCCAGGCCGGCCCACATAACCCCGCGCCACCTGCGCGCCCGCCACGTAGAGTTCGCCCACCACACCCGGCGCGACGGGCTGCAGACGATCGTCCAGGACGTAGAAGCAGGTGTTCGCCACCGGGGCGCCCACCGGGATCACTCCGGAGGCAATGGCCTCCGCCGTCAGCCGGGCGGTCGCCACGCCGATGGTGGTCTCGGTCGGCCCATAGTGGTTGAACACCCCACACCCACCGGCCGCATCGGCCACCCCCAGGAGTTCCTGCACCAGCGCCGGGGAGGCCGCCTCACCGCCCAGCACCAACGCACCCGCCGGCACCACACCCGCAGCACCCCCCGCCGCAGCGAGCGCCGCCAGATGCGAGGGCACCGCCTTGAGGAAGTCGATCCGCTGCTCGGCCAGATAGCCAGCCACCGCCACCGGATCCGTCACCACCTCCTCCGGAAGCAGGTGCAGCTCACCGCCAGTGGTCAGGCTCGCGAACAGCGCCGTGTTGCCCAGGTCGGTGGCCGGACCCTGCAACACCGCATACCGGCCACCCACCGCGCCGAACCCCACCCGTTCCGGCACCGACGCGACATAGTTCGCCAATGCCCCGTGCGAGATGGCCACACCCTTGGGGCGGCCCGTCGAGCCCGACGTATAGATCACATACGC
>NZ_JBHUXV010000216.1:0-9673 GCF_042669125.1 Streptomyces sp. NPDC057253
TCCCGGACGTACGACGAAGGGGGGCTCCCGGTTCCGACCGGGAGCCCCCCTTCGCGCGAGGACCAAACGACGACCTGCTGCCCGCCGCGCCTCAGAGCGCTTCCTTGTTCTCCTTGGGCACCGCTCCCGACCTGTGCACCGGCGGCAGAACGCTCCAGGCGTAGTTGACTGAATGAGGGTCGTTGGTGAAGGGACATCAGCGCAGGTCTCCGAGACGGACGAAGGCGCCCCACGTCCACGAGGGACGAACGGAGCGCCTTCACATCACGAACAGCTAGGACTGTCCCCTTCGGTGAGTCCCCCAGCCGACCGCAGCCAGAATCGTGACGATGAAGCCGGCCGCTTCTGTAGTGGTCGCGGTGTCAGTGATGACCAACGCCGCCCCAATGGCCAGTGATGCGATGACCAGAACTAACGAGATCAGCTCCCTCTTGAAGCTGTCGCGTTGGGGCATGGCTGTCTTACGCTTGCGTGACAAAGGACTGTTCCTCTCTCGGATACCCCCGAAGGGCACAGCGCCTCAGGGCCTCCAGCCGCTCACCGCCAAGTAGTGGGCTGGGGGCCCTTTTTGGGCGCTCCGCCATGGTCGCGAGCAGGGCCTCGGGATACAAGCCCTTCCGGAAAGTTTTTTTTGATTCCTTGGTGTCGATGCGGTCACAGCCGTACTTCCATGGGGTGGATTGCCTTCCCAGCCTTCTAAATGGAAGAGAATTCGGCCTTCCACTCACACAATCGCACGCAGCGCATACCGTACGCCTGTGAACAGCGGACTATCCGACGCGCGCAAGTGGTTCTCGCTAAACCGAACAAGCAGCCGCGCCTTGGATTGCAAGGCGCGGCTTCTGACTGTCAGCGCCACACTGGTTCAATCAAGCTGGGGTCGAACTTGCGCCTCCCCCTCCCGGCGGGGTGGATCAAGACTGCCGAGAGGCTGTGCAGGATCAGCGCTTGCTGACGCTCAAGGGGGAGCGCCAAGAAGTCTTCGACGGTATCGACGGTCAGGGACATGACTTGCTGTCGCTTCTTGCTGAAGCGCGCTCGTTCCACCTTCAGCTCATCGCGGCGGCGCTCCAGGTCCGGCAGAAGCTGAAGCAGCGTCGACACCGTGATCTCCTTACCCTTCGCGGCCTGTGTCAAGGCAGCGATGTCCGACTCGACATCAGCCAGCTCCGAGGCGTTCTGCCACGGCTCGGCCTCTTCCACGGTGGTGCTCGCAGCTCTTTCACGCTGCTCAGCCAGGACGAGACTGATGACAAACTCATCGACGGGGTCCCCCGCACGTCCGACCCCTCCACAGCCACCGTTGACGACGGAGCACTGATAGCTGAACGTGGGCCCGGTCGAGCCCAGTTTGCGCCGCCGGTTGACCTGGCCTCGAATCTTCGCGTGGCAGAGCCCGCAGCGAGCGATTCCGGAGAGCAGATACTTCCGGGCGAGGGAACGACCGGGATGCTTCTGCTTGCGCTCCATGACCACGGCGCACACGGCCTCCCACTCTTCAACGGTGTTGATGACCTCCCATTCGCCGATCACCGGGCGCCCGTCGTCGTCGAGGAGGACCTCACCGTGGTACGTGCGGTATCCGCACAGTCGCGGGTTGGTCAGCATGTGTTCCACGAGGTGATGAGGGAGCCGGGTAGTCCCCTCTCGGGTGTGACCGATTCCCCGGCGCTGCCAGTCAGTTCGGATAGTGCCGATCCGCACGCCGGCGAGCAGTTCTTTCTGGGCAGCGCGGATGTGCTCAGCGGCTACGGGGTCGACCTTGCGCCCACCCTTGAGCCACCCGTAAGGAGCCGGGCCGCCGTTGGGCTTCCCCTGTCGCGCAAGCTCAAGGTGCTTGCGCTGGATACGGCGGGACGCGTCGTGCGACGACTTGTTGGCGAACGCCACCATGACTCGGGCCATGGTGCGACCGTCCGCCGTCCCCAGGTTCACATCATTGGTCACCGTGGCGAACACGAGCCGCTTGCGCCCGTCGTACAGGTCGATGAGCCGCTCAAGGTCCCTCGGTTGACGTGCGAGCCGATCGAGGTCATAGGCCACGACACCGTCAATCAGACCGTCCGCCAAGTCGCTCAGCATCAGCTCGAACTCGGGCCGCCGCACGTTCCGCTTGTACGCCGACACGTCGTTGTCCTCATAGATCTTCGCCACGGCCCAGCCCCGGAGGTCCGTCAGGCGTTCACAGTCCTCACGTTGACGCGTGACCCCGAGGCCTTCGCCTTCGTCATCTCGAGAGATTCGCGTATAGACCGCGATCTTGGGGCCCATGACTAGGCCTTGCCTTGCAGGACGAGGAGGCGCTGCACCCACTCTTCGTCCCTCACCGGGGCACGTCGAAGATGCTGTGCGATCCACTCATCCTTGGTCATCACAGTCTTGCGGGGCGCCTTCTCAGCAGTGCGAGTCATCGAGATCACCTCCGTTGCGGTCGGCGAGGGCTTCACGTGCGGCGTCGCGGCTGTGCTGGATGTCGCGGCGGATGTTGGCGGCGAGCCAGGATTCGCCGGGGGTGTGGCCGTGGCCGGCGTAGGACCAGTGCGCGAGGGTCAGGGTCGTTGCCTCTTCGTCGTTGGGGTCGGGCAGGCCGAGGGCTTCGCGTTGTTGGGCGGCGCGGTAGTCGGCGCGGGTCTGCCGGAGGGCGCCGAGCGTGGTGGAGTAGCGGCGGGATTTGGTGGAGAAGTGGCCGCGGAAGCCGAGCATGTGAGCCCAGTCCCGCAGCTTCCGGTCCGGGTAGAGCGGGTGCAGGTCGAGGCATGCCGCGATCAGCCGGGCGGGGTGGTCGGGTACGTCGAGCAGGACCAGGGCTTCTTTGTTGCCGATCCGGCGATCAACCGTGCCGGTGGTCTCAGCGGCTTTGGTGGCGTACTTGGCGACGTAGGCGGCGACCTTCTGTTCGGTGATGTCCTCGCCACCACCGAAGGCTTTGATCGGCTGGACGTCGAGCTTGACGCCCCAGCGCAGCGTGCGGGCAGGCTGGTCACCGGCCGCGGGTACGTCGACGACAACGCGCTTGCGGGCGGCGCGGATCGATGCGGTGAGGAGTTCGAGGGTGGCCCAGGCCGGAGGCGGGGAGTCGGGCCCGTCCGGCCCGTCGAAGCGGATCACCGCGTGGAAGTGCACGGCCCCGCGCTTCTGGTACTCAGCGACCTTGCCGAAGGAGACCCGGGACTGTTCCTTGGCGTCCTTCTGGGTGAGGCCGGCCCGCTTGGCGATCTCGCGGCGCAGGTAGATAGTGAAGTAGCGCCACAGTTCGGAGGCGTGGTTGTTCCACAGCACCGCGCCCGCGTAGTCGTAGGTCTCCGGGTCCAATGGGGTGCCCAGCTCGTCAGCGTCCTCGGGGTGGCGTACACCGCAGCGGCAGCGACCCGTGTCGGGCCGGTTGTGGACCCGCCCGAACGAGGGCGCGGTGAGGGTGGCGAAGGCCCGCGGGTGGTCGCGGATCGTGTGCGGGGTGCCCTTGGCGGGGTCGCCGACGAGTCCGGCGCGGATGAGGTGGTAGGTGTCGCCGGCGTAGGTCCAGGCGCAGGAGGGGCAGCGGGAGGCCCGCCGGTTGCCGCACGCGATTCGGAGCCGTCCGCCGGGTTCGGTGTCGGTCGAGTAGGAGTGCAGGACCTGACCGGAGGCAGCGTCGCGGGTGACGGTGGAGCCTTGCAGGTGGATGGGGTCGGAGCAGCCGCCGGTTCGGCGGATCTGATCCTGGATGCGGTCGAAGCCGGTGGAGCCGGCCAGCCTCAGCACGTCGGCGAGGGTGGCCGGGTCCAAGCCCGCCATGGTGGCGGTGTCGCTCACGCGAACAGCACCTCCTGACGGGACTTCAGGAAGGCCGAGCCGATCCATTGCGTGTAGGCGGGCGGGATCGCCTCGGTGAGCTCTTCGCGAACGTCGGTCCAGGTGATGCCCATGGCGCTCTGCATCTCCGGGACGGTGGCCTTGCCGCCGCCCTCCCCGTAGGCGGCGACATAGGGACCGTCGCGGTAGACGCCGTGGCGGTGCCCGCGCACGTAGCCACGGTGCCGGGGGTGAGCCGGCCGCGCTGTGGACCAGCGGCCCAGTTCGAAGTTGCGGTGGCGCAGCACGCCCAGGCCGAACATCTCGCCGCACAAGGTGAGGTCTTTGCGGATCTTCGCGCGGCCGTTGGGCTGTTCCATCACGTACGGCAGGCTGGACGCGTCGAGCAGAGCGCGCGTGGGGGCCACGAGGTCTTCGTGGGTGCCGCCCCAGGCCTGAGAGGCGTTGGTGCCCACGGTCAGGGCGCAACCGGCCTGGCAGGGCGGAGAGGCGTGCGCGAGGGCGTAGCGCTCGATGTCACCGGTGGTGATCAGGTGGGCAAGGTATTCGAGGGCATCGCCGCGGTGATAGGCGAAGGGGTAGCGGGGCCGATCGGCGATGTCGCAGCCGTCGACCACGAAGCCGGCGCGCTGGTAGCCCATGGCGGCTCCGCCGGCGCAAGAGAAGAGGTCCAGGACCCGCAGCGGCTCGGTCATCGCCTGCCCCCACGGTGGGCGGGGCCGTGGTTGGCGGTGTAGTCGTCGACCAGGTCGCGGACCTTGCCGGCGCCACGGGCGGAGTCGGACTCGCCGCAGGTTCCGCAGGTGTAGGAGGCGGTCGGCGTCGAGGCGGTGGTGTTCCACCAGCGGCCCGGGTCGTCGTGCTTGCGGTAGACCGGCTCTGCGAAGATGTGCACTCCGGGGTGCTGCTCGTCCGGGGTGAGGTCGGCCATATCCGTCACCTCCCGATCCAGGTGAAGACCACGGCACGGCGGGTGCGGCGACCCGTGCCCTGGCAGGTCGTGCAGGTGACGGTGAGGGTGGTGCGGGTGCCGTCCGGGTTGCGGGTGCCGGTGGTGATGGCGACGACGGGGAAGCCGTCGCAGTCGCGGCAGACGGGCGTGTTCAGGGCGTGCTGGGGCATGATGAGACTTCCCTTTCGGGTCCTTTGGATCTGGAAGTGGTCCAGGCGCCCGGGGCGGCGGAAGTTTGGCGACCGAGGCCGCCCCGGGGGCCGTTTAGCGGCGGGGGTATCCGTGCCCGCGCGGCGGGTAGGCGTCTGTGTCGCCGCAGTCGTCGGCCAGGCCCTGCGCGTTGGCGGTGGCGAACAGCGAGCCGGCGACCACGGCGGTGAAGTCGTCGACCGGTCCGCCCTTCAGGTCAACCGCGATGTCCGCGAGCATGTGCTGAGTCAGGTCGCGGTCTGCCTTCTCGGGGTTGGTGAAGAAGCCCATGTCAGCGGTTCCTTTCGGAGTTGAGGATCGAGCGGATGACGAGCGCGCACACGGCCACCGACATGCCGGTAATGGCGACCGCGAGGAGCATGGACACGAGGACCGCGCCGACGACCAGGACCACGGCGCCACCACCCGCGGCGAGGGCGAGCGCACTACCGGGCGTGAGCTGGACGACCGGCCGGTTCGAGGTGACCGGGACCGGGACCGGGGCGGCGGGGGGCGCCGGGGCGGGGAGGTCGGAGGCCGGAGGCCGGATCGTGGTGGCCGGCGGGGCGGTGTCTTTGGGCGGGTACTTCGGGGTGAACACAGCGGTATCCCTTCGGGGTGGGGTTACTTGATGAGGGCGTCGACGGTGGGGCCGAGGAAGCTGCCGGCGACGAGGTAGCCGCCAAGCAGGAGCAGCACGACCAGCCAGACCGGCGGGCGGGCGAGCTTGATGCCGAGCCATCCGACGACGATCACGGCGAGCCAGAGCGGAACGTCCATGACGGGGATCTCCCTTTCAGGCCTTGCAGCGGTGGGTGTTGGCGGCGAGTTCGGCGGCGGCGCGGTCGCTGTAGTCGGCGGAGAAGCCGCAGCCCGGCGCGGTGCACGCGGCGGTGTGCTTGTCGCGTCCCCGGCCGTCGTAGTACGTGCCGACCTGCACGGGGCCGATACGGCGCTGGTCGCGGAAGCGGCGGTAAGCGGGCACGGCGTCAGCCCTCCTGCCTGAGGCTGTGGCCGGGGAACTCGGCCAGGATGCGGGCCTTTTCCTGGGGGTCCGTGGTGCGGTCGGCGGCTTCCTCGGCCAGCAGGCGGGCCAGGGTGGGGCGTCCGGTGTCGGCCATCTCGCGGGCCGCATCCACGAAGTCGGACGGGCGGTTGAAGCTGAACAGGGGCATCGGTCGAACTCCTTTTGGGATCAGGTGAGTTGGAGTTGGGCGGCGATGGCTGTGGCCATCGGGGCAGGCAGTTGCAGGCGGGCGGACAGTGCGTCGGCCGGCATCGGCGATCCGGTGGATGCCTGATGGGCGTCGGCGATCTTTCGGGCGTGGTCGAGCAGCGCGGCCGGCACGGTCGGGGCTGGGGGCGCCTCGGGTGCGGCGGCCAGTTCCGGCAGCGGTTCCGGGGCGGGGGTGGGTTCGTCGGTGCGGTGGACGTCGACTTCCGGCACGACCGGTTCGGTCGGTGAGTGGACCAGGAGGGTGCCGCCGAGGAAGGCGAGGGCGGGCCAGCCGGCGACGAGGATGCGCAGCCAGGCGGGCACGTGTTCCAGGTCGAGGAGCCCGGCGGTGGCAATGTTCGCGCCCAGCGAGGCGAACAGGGCGATGGTGAACCAGGTCCAGGCGGAACGGTCGCGGCGGGCCGTGCGCAGCCGACGCCAGGCGGCGACCAGCAACAGATCAACGCTGATCGGGTAGGCCCAGGCCTTCCAGCCGGTTTGTCTGGCTGCTTCGGCGAGGTCGTGCAGGTGGGCGAAGGACAGGGCGCCGGCGATGACGGCCTGGATCAGCACGGCGTCCGGGCGGAGAGTGGATTTCATGGTCTGTACCTCCCTTCGGGAGTCGGGCCAGGAGCGGGCGGGGACCGTGTCCGGCCGCCCAGCCCCGGCGGGTTAGTCGGTGGCTTCGCCGGAGCCCAGACAGGCCAGGCAGATACCGGTTTGCCGGCCGACCGGGCGCCGCTTGCGGCCCACGTGGACCGTGCGGGAGACCTCACCGGAGCCCTTGCAGGTCTGGCACTTCGCCGGTTCGGCGGGCGTGGTCGCGCGAGTCTTGGACGCAGCCACGGTGATCACTTGGCCAGTGACACAGCGGTCGCGGACGGTGCGGGAACGCGGGGCCGGAAGGCCTCCAGGAACGGCAGGTCGGGCACCAGGTGCGCGAAGTCGAGGCAGGTCGCAGCGACCGTCTCGCGGGAGATCTGCGGAGTGCGGATCTTGCACCAGCCGCCCTCCGCATCCGTGGCCACGGCCGTGCCGGGGCGGTTCGCGGGGATCACACAGGCGGTCGGAACCGCGGTCGGGGCTACGTCCTTCAGCCCCATCTCAGCCGTCTCCTTGTCGTTCACGCGGTGCACGACCCGGCCGGTGAGCTGGGCGCGGAGCATGGTGGCGCCCTTGCCCAGGTCGGAGCCGAAGCGCTGCCCGCAGATCTCCAGGTAGATGCCGACCGCGCGAGCCATCTGCGCGAGGCGGATCAACGCCGTGACGATCCTCGTGCGGCGGTCCTCGTCCTCCTTGCGGGAGATCAGGAACAGTTCAGCGATCTCGTCGACCAGCACCACGACCGGCGCCGGCCGCACGTCCTCCGGCAGCTCCCACAGGTCCGAGGCGCCGTGCAGGTTGAGCAGGTCGAAGCGGTCTTCCATCTCCGCCACCAGCACATCCGCCAGTGAGGCGGCATCATCCGGATTGGTCGCCAGGGCCGACAGCCGCGGGGCGAACGGGGACTGTTCCACACCGCGCTTGCAGTCCATCCCCACCAGCGCGACCGGCAGCTTTGCGAGCCCGTTGATCAGGTTGCGCTGATACATGGACTTGCCGGAGAAGTTCGCGCCCAAGGTGAGGGCCATGGGGACCTTGCGGTAGTCCCGCTCGAACACGGTCCCGTCATCGCGCAGCGCGACCGGTACGGCCATGCCGTGAGGCTGTGCCTTGCGCGGCATCCGCACCCGGCGCAGCACGTCATAGCCCGTCATCCGCAGTTCGACGACGCCCGGCTTGACGACCACGACGCGCACGGAGTGGACACCCCAGGCGTGCCGCAGCCGCTCCGTCGAGGCGATCACGTCGGCGGGCTCCAGGCCGGCCGGGAGCCGCAGGGTCACCCGCAGACCGGTCGAGGTGGGCCGTATCCGGCGAATCTTCGGCGCTACCGGCTGCACCTCACGACGGGCCACGTTGCGCGCCATGAACGCCCGCACGCCGGACGGCTGCACCGTCAGACCGCACACGTCCATCGTCGAGCGGTACGAGTAGGAGAACCGGCCCCAGGTCGCGGGCAGGCCGACCAGCGACCAGTACGTGCGCGGGGCGCGGTACTTCGCGTAGCCGAGGCCACCAGCGCCGGCCGCCGCTCCCGTGGCCTCCAGCCACACCGTCCAGTCAGCCATGATCAGGCCACCGGGGTGATCGCGACCGCGCGGAACGAGATCCCGTGCCGCTTCTGGCCGTTGAACTCGTTCTCCCAGTCACGAGCCTTCAGGCCGATGACCTTGACCGGCATACCCGGCGCCAGACCCTCGGGGAGGCCCGTCTCCGGGACGGTCACCTGGTAGAGGTTGCCCTCCCCCTCGTCCGAGACCAGCAGACCCACGGTCGAAAGGCTCGCGTTGGTCTCCCGGTCCACGGCCCGCTCACCGGTCTTCTTGTTGACCATCTTCGGCTCCGGCGCGGTCGCGACGAACACCAACGCAGACGAAGTGTCGACCTTGAACGACGGCATGAGCACATCCCTCAGTTCATGGAGATCGCCGTTCGCGACCTCTCTAGACAGGTTCCAGTAGGCCACACGTCTCTAGAGACGTCAAGAGAATCTGTCTAGAGATGTTGAGAGCGCGAGATCGCGGCTACACGAGAGGGCAGGCGTGGCATGCATGGCCTAGGCTGTCTAGAGAAGAAGGGAGGGCTCCCGAATGACCACCACCGACGACGACCGTCGGCCGAAGTACCAGCGGATTGCGGACTCTCTACGCGAGGCGATCCGGTCGGGCGAGTACGGTCCCGGTGATCGGCTTCCGGGAGAGAACGACCTCATGGCCACCCACGGCGTGGCCCGCATGACGGCTCGCCAGGCCTTGAGCGTGCTGAAGGACGAAGGCATCGCCGAGTCCCGCAAGGGCGCCGGCGTCTTCGTCCGATCTTTCCGCCCCCTCAGGCGTCGAGGCATCCAGCGGCTCGCGCAGGAGCAGTGGGGCAGTGGCCGGTCCATCTGGTCTGCCGACATCGAGAACCGTGCGCTTGTTGTGGATCAGGTAGCGGTTTCCGAAGAGGAAGCGCCGGAGCACATCGGCCAGGTCCTGGACCTGAGTGAAGAGGACACCGTGTGCGTACGGCGGAGGCGGTTCGTCCTGGATGAAAAGCCCGTTCTTCTCGCGACGAGCTATCTCCCCACCTCGGTAGTGGCTGGTTCGGCGATCACGCAGGAAGACACGGGACCCGGCGGGACCTATGCCCGTCTGGCCGAACTTGGGTACAAGCCAGTGCACTTCCGCGAGGAGATCCGCTCACGCATGCCCACGAAGGATGAGGCGGAACAGTTGAGCATCTCCGCAGGTACGCCGGTCATCCTCATTTGCCGCACCGCGTTCGCGGACGAGGGGCGCCCCGTCGAGATCAACGAAATGACGCTCGATGCCGCTTCGTACATCCTGGAATACGACTTCGACGCGTAGGCCGACGCGCGCTGTTACAGGTTTCTCTACCTCATCAAGGGCCCGCGCAAAGCGCGGGCTGGCCCCTTGGGC
>NZ_JBHUXV010000217.1:0-9429 GCF_042669125.1 Streptomyces sp. NPDC057253
GTGCGGTCGGTGTCCACCAGCCCGTCCGGCGTTTGAGGACGAGGCCCCTCAAGGGCCGAAGCGGGGTCTGGGGGCGCAGCCCCCAGGCGGTGGCAACAACACCGAGCACTCGGCGAGGTCACGGCGTTCGCGCCGCGGGCACCCGCATCCAGCCGGCGGAGGTGGGGCTGCCCTCACACGGCCGGCGTCGGGTGCCGGGGCTGCGCCGCGAGGAGGTGGCACAGCTGGCCGGCGTGAGCGTCGACTACTACATCCGCCTGGAGCAGGGCCGGGGTCCGAGCGTCTCGGACGCCGTCCTGGACGCGATCGCCCGGGTGCTGCGGCTGGACGAGACCGAGCACGCCTATCTGCACGCGGTGGCCCGCCCCCCGAAGAGGGCTGAGCGCAGGCGCACCGCACCCCGGGTCCGCCCCGGGATCCAGCTGCTGCTCGACGGCATGGAGCGGGTTCCGGCTTTCGTCCTCGGCCCCGCCATGGACGTCCTCGCCTGGAACCCCCTCGCCGACGCCCTGCTCGGCTTCAGCCGCATGGCCCCCGCCCACCGCAACACCGCGCTTCAGCTCTTCCTCAGCCCCGAGGCCCGCGAGATGTACCCGGACTGGGCCGCGGTCGCCGCGCAGACCGTCGCCCATCTGCGGCTGAGCGCCGGCTCCCAGCCCGAGGACCGCCGGCTGCGCGAGGTCGTCGGCGAACTCTCCCTCAAGAGCGAGGACTTCCGCCGACTGTGGGCCGACCACCAGGTCAGGGCGTGCATGTACGGCACGAAGCGCCTCCTGCACCCGGTCGCGGGCCTGCTGACGCTGCCCTACGAGTCACTGACGCTCCCGGAGACACCGGAACAGACCCTGGTGGCCTACACCCCGGAGCAGAACTCGGAGACCGCGGAGAGGCTGGCGCTGCTGGGCAGTTGGGCCAGTACGGGGGCGTAGAACGGCGCGGAGAAAAAAGTAGTGCGCGGGGACCGCCGCACCCCCGTTGACGGGGGGCGGGACGACGGCGGTCCCCGCGAGGGACGTCGACCGGGTCAGGCCAGGTCTGACGTCCGGCGTCCATGGAGGTCCGGGAGCCGCTCCGGAGGTCCTTGGACGTTCGGCGCCGGCTGGGGCGGGGAGCCGCTCCCGCCCTGCCGACATCCACTAATGTGCCGGACCCGTGTTAAGCGAGTGCTGCGCGGACGTGACACCCTCGTACCACTTCCGCGAAGTCGACCCTTTGGGTGGGAAACCGGAAGTTCGCCTCCGGCACCCGGCGTTCACCGGACGTTTCCCGCTACTTCCCGCCCTTGGCGAGGAAGGCCAGCAGGTCCTGGCGGCTGATGACTCCGGTGGGCTTGCCCTCCACGAGGACGATCGCCGCGTCGGCCGCACCGAGGACCGACATCAGGTCGCCGACCGGTTCGCCGGAGCCGACCTGGGGCAGCGGGGGCGACATGTGCTTCTCCAGCGGGTCCTCCAGCGAGGCCCGCTGGGCGAACAGCGCGTCGAGCAGCTCGCGTTCGACGACCGAGCCGACGACCTCGGCGGCCATCACGTCCGGGTGCCCGGCGCCCGGCTTGACGATCGGCATCTGGGAGACGCCGTACTCCCGCAGCACCTCGATGGCCTCGCCGACCGTCTCGTCGGGGTGCATGTGGACGAGGGACGGGATGGCGCCGTGCACCTTGTCGTTGAGGACGTCGGCCACGCGGGCGCTGGGGCCCTCGTCCTCCAGGAAGCCGTAGTCGGCCATCCACTCGTCGTTGAAGATCTTCGAGAGGTAACCGCGCCCGCTGTCCGGCAGCAGGACGACCACCACGCCGTTCTCGTCGAGGCGTTCGGCGACCCTGAGGGCCGCCACCACGGCCATGCCGCAGGAGCCGCCCACCAGGAGGCCCTCCTCCTTGGCGAGGCGGCGGGTCATCTGGAAGGAGTCCTTGTCGGAGACCGGGACGATCTCGTCGGCGACGGTCCGGTCGTAGGCGGTCGGCCAGAAGTCCTCACCGACGCCCTCGACGAGATACGGCCGCCCGGAGCCGCCGGAGTACACCGAGCCCTCGGGGTCGGCGCCGACGACCTTGACCCGGCCGTCGCTCGCGTCCTTCAGGTAGCGGCCGGTGCCGGAGATGGTGCCGCCGGTGCCGACGCCCGCCACGAAGTGGGTGATCTTCCCCTCGGTCTGCTCCCACAGCTCGGGGCCGGTGGAGTGGTAGTGGGAGAGCGGGTTGTTGGGGTTGGAGTACTGGTCGGGCTTCCACGCGCCGGGCGTCTCACGGACCAGGCGGTCGGAGACGTTGTAGTACGAGTCCGGGTGCTCGGGGTCCACGGCGGTCGGGCAGACGACCACTTCGGCGCCGTACGCCCGCAGGACGTTGATCTTGTCGGTCGACACCTTGTCGGGGCACACGAAGATGCACTTGTACCCCTTCTGCTGCGCCACGATGGCGAGCCCGACCCCGGTGTTGCCGCTGGTCGGCTCGACGATGGTGCCCCCGGGCTTGAGCGCGCCGCTCTCCTCCGCCGCCTCGATCATGCGCAGGGCGATGCGGTCCTTCACCGAGCCGCCGGGGTTGAAGTACTCGACCTTGGCCAGGACGGTCGCCTTGATGCCCTTGGTCACGCTGTTGAGCTTCACCAGCGGGGTGTTGCCGACGAGGCTGATCATCGAGTCGTGGAATTGCACCGTTGTCTCCGGATGCTTGCAAAAGAAAGTGGTCCTAGTGGTCCAGCCAGCCTATGGCCTGTTCGGGCGCCATGACGGCTGTTCACTCGCTGTGGGGATTGGGCCACGGTCCGTGCGGGGCAAGGAGTGGGTGTAGCGGGTACGACGGAGGTGGCGGCGACGTATGACGAGCATGTCGAGGGCGAGGGTGGCCCGGCGGATCGCGGCCGGCGCGGCCTATGGCGGTGGCGGTATCGGTCTGGTCGGAGCGGCGGCGATGGGGCTGCTGCTGGCGGAGGTCCGGCTGGCCAGACGTCAGGTGGGCAACGGCACGACGCCGCACGTCCCGCAGGCCGAGGGCCGGTACGGCCATGTGTACACGGTCCTGGGCGAACCCCCGCTGCGTCTGGTGATGCTGGGCGACTCGACGGCCGCGGGCCAGGGTGTGCACCGGGCGGGCCAGACCCCGGGCGCGCTGCTGGCCTCCGGGCTCGCGGCGGTGGCCGAGCGCCCGGTGGAGCTGCGCAACGTCGCCCTGCCCGGGGCCACCTCGGACGACCTGGACCGCCAGGTGGCGCTGACCCTGTCGGACCCGTCCCGGGTGCCGGACGTGTGCGTGATCATGATCGGTGCGAACGATGTCACGCACCGGATGCCGGCGACGCGCTCGGTGCGTCATCTCTCCTCCGCGGTACGGCGGCTGCGCACGGCCGGCGCCGAGGTGGTGGTGGGCACCTGCCCCGACCTGGGCACGATCGAGCCGGTCCAGCAGCCCTTGCGCTGGCTGGCGCGCAGAGCGTCCCGGCAGCTGGCGGCGGCCCAGACGATCGGCGCGGTCGAGCAGGGCGGGCGCACGGTGTCGTTGGGGGATCTGCTGGGCCCGGAGTTCGAGGCGAATCCCCGTGAGCTGTTCGGGCCGGACAACTACCACCCCTCGGCGGAGGGCTATGCGACGGCGGCGATGGCCGTGCTGCCAACGGTCTGCGCGGCCCTGGGCCTGTGGCCGGCCGACGAGGACCGTCCGGACGTGTCCCGCCGCGAGGGCTTCCTGCCGGTGGCGAGGGCGGCCGCGGAGGCCGCCTCGGAGGCCGGCACGGAGGTCGCGGCGGCGCTGCCGACGGGCCCGACCGGGCCGTGGGCCCTGCTGAAGCGCAGGCGCAGGCGGCGGGTCAAGGCGACAGAGCCGTCACCCGCCAGCCCGTCCGGCGTTTGAGGACGAGGCCCTTCGGGCCGATGGGGGGCTGGGGGCGCAGCCCCCAGGACGCGCACCCCACCGGTCCGCGGCTGTGTCGGCTCAACCGCCGGAGGCCAAAGCAAGCGCTTAGACATAGGTCACACCCCCACCCCCGTGACCCAGGCCATACGTACGGGTAACTTCCCAAGCAGCCCCCGTCCGGAAGAACATCCCGCACGCCAATGGAGCCCGTGATGCCCGAAGCCGTGATCGTCTCGACCGCCCGCTCCCCCATCGGCCGCGCCGTCAAGGGCTCGCTCAAGGATCTGCGCCCCGACGACCTCACCGCCACGATCATTCAGGCCGCCCTCGCCAAGGTCCCCGAGCTGGACCCGCGCGACATCGACGACCTGATGCTCGGCTGCGGTCTGCCCGGCGGCGAGCAGGGCTACAACCTGGGCCGGATCGTCGCCGTGCAGATGGGCATGGACCACCTGCCGGGCTGCACCATCACCCGTTACTGTTCCTCCTCGCTCCAGACGAGCCGCATGGCCCTGCACGCCATCAAGGCCGGCGAGGGCGACGTCTTCATCTCGGCCGGTGTCGAGATGGTCTCCCGCTACGCCAAGGGCAGCTCGGACGGCCTGCCCGGCACCACCAACCCGCTCTTCGACGAGGCCCAGGCCCGCACCGCGGCCACCGCCGCCTCCGAGGGCTCGACCTGGCACGACCCGCGCGAGGACGGCCTGCTCCCCGACCCGTACATCGCGATGGGCCAGACCGCGGAGAACCTGGCCCGCGTCAAGGGCGTCACCCGCCAGGACATGGACGAGTTCGGCGTCCGCTCGCAGAACCTCGCCGAGGAAGCCATCAAGAACGGCTTCTGGGAGCGCGAGATCACCCCGGTCACGCTGCCCGACGGCACCGTGGTCTCCAAGGACGACGGCCCCCGCGCCGGCGTCACCCTGGAGGCCGTCGGCGGCCTGAAGCCGGTGTTCCGCCCGGACGGACTGGTCACCGCCGGCAACTGCTGCCCGCTGAACGACGGCGCCGCCGCGGTCGTGATCATGTCCGACACCAAGGCGCGCGAGCTCGGCCTCATCCCGCTCGCCCGGATCGTGTCGACCGGCGTCTCGGGCCTGTCTCCCGAGATCATGGGCCTCGGCCCGGTGGACGCGTCGAACCAGGCGCTGCGCCGCGCCGGCCTCACCATCGACGACATCGACCTGGTCGAGATCAACGAGGCGTTCGCCGCCCAGGTGATCCCCTCCTACCGCGACCTGAACATCCCGCTGGAGAAGCTGAACGTGAACGGCGGCGCGATCGCCGTCGGCCACCCCTTCGGCATGACCGGCGCCCGCATCACCGGCACGCTCATCAACTCCCTCCAGTTCCACGACAAGCAGTTCGGCCTGGAGACGATGTGCGTGGGCGGCGGCCAGGGCATGGCGATGGTCATCGAGCGCCTCAGCTGACGGACCGTATCCAACCAACAACCCAGCGCCACCCTTTGGCCCAGAACCAAGGAAACTCCAAGGTTCTGGGCCGATTTGTGATCCAATCTCCCTCAGGATGTGACCTATATCGCTCGGGCGGGGATTTCCGCAGGTCACGCCCTTCCCTCCCTAAACCTCCGGCCCAAAGTCCTGTCCGATTCGTGACGTTACGCACTGACAGCGGGATGGTTGGCCCTTCAAGCTGATGTAGGAAGTCGGGGGTCGACTTTGAAACGGGAGTACGTCAGTGAGCGCCATGCCGATCGCCTTGCTGGTCACCACGGCCGCCACGGGCGCCGTGGGCGTCGCCGTCCTGCGCACCCTCATGGTGCTGCGCCGGCAGGTCGCCGCCCTGCACACCGAGCTCGCCAGGAACAGCCCCGCATCCCTGCGCGGCCTCCTTCCGGCCGCCCGCCCCGCCGCCGACGTCGACGAGATACGCGCCGCGGTGGCAGAGGCCCTCGCCGAGGAGCGTGAGCGCGAACTCGCCGAGGCGCGTGCCTTCTGGGCGGCGCAGGAGGCCCGGGACGCCTCCGACGCCCCGTCCCTGCTCGGCCTGCCCGACAGCGAGCTGTTCCTGCCCCGGCAGGCGGACTTCGTGGGCCTGGAGCCGGTGTCGGAGCCGTCGGCCGACCTGGACGAGTTCGCTGGGGGTGCCCCCTCTGGGGGAGACTCCCCGGAGCTGGCCGCGGCCCGCCGCCGGCACCCGAGCCACCCGGACTTCGTCCCGGTCGGTTCACCCGTCGTGAACGACCACGAACGCACGGTGGCGACCCTGGAGGACCTCGCGGCCTCCGGCACCGAACTGGCCGATGTCCGCCCCGGTCCGCTCGGCACCCTCGACGTCTACGTCTTCGCCGACGGCACCACGCTGTGCATGACCCCGGGCCACCGTGAGACGGCGGAGCGCCTCTCCGCGGCCCTGCGCGCCGGCGAGACCCCGGTCCTGCTGGGCGGTTCGGGCATCTCGGGCGCGTACACGCTGACGTTCGCGTGCGGCGAGGAGAACGTCTACATCCTGGCGGACCGGGTCATAGCCTCGCTTTGAGGCGCCGGGGGCCTCAGACCCCCGCCCGCTTCTGCGCCTCCTCCACCAACCGCACAGCCTCAGACACCTGGCCCTCGTCCGAAAGCACGAGGGCCAAGTCGTGCACGGCGACGGTGATCTGGTCGGCGGCGGCGAACATCCCGGCGTCCGGCATCTCCCGCAGCTCGGTGCCCGGCTCCTCCAGGACCTGCGTCCGACGGGCGAACTCCCGGGCCAGGCCCAGCGCCTCGGCGGCGGCTCCCCGTTGCAGACGGCTCTGCGGCGCCGCCCGCAACCGGTCGGCGAAGTGGTCCACAGCCTGGGTCAGACGCGAAGTATCAGCCACCCGGCAACGGTACGCGTCCCACCGGGACTGTTGCCAACACGCGAACGCTCAGGCACGGTGACCTGAAGGACCGGCTTACATCCCATGCGCACGGAGGCGCCGATGTCCCAAGTCTTCTCCGAGGAGACCCACCGCAACATGCTCGCCCGCATCCCCCATTGCACCGGTCGTGAAGTGTCCGACTGGCTGCGGACCGTCGACGAAGGCCCGGCCCTCTTCCGCTTCGAGGAAAAGGTCAGCTGGCTCCGCCACGAACACAACCTCGCGTACGGCCACGCGAAGGCGATCATCCACGAGTACGACCTGAGGAGGGCCGCGCGCAGGTACTTCTAGCCGCGCACATGCCGAAGGGCCCCAGGTGAGACCCGGGGCCCTTCGCCGTACGACCGTCGGAGACTAGTCGTTGCTGTTGAGGATCGCGACGAGGCGCAGGAACTCCATGTAGATCCAGACCAGCGTCAGCGTCAGACCGAACGCCGCCAGCCAGGCCTCCTCCTTCGGCGCGCCGTAGGCGATGCCGTCCTCGACCTGCTTGAAGTCGAGGGCGAGGAAGCAGGCACCGAGCAGGACGCCGATGACGCCGAACAGGATGCCGAGGCCACCGCTGCGGAAGCCGAGGCCGTCACCGCCGCCGAAGACGGCGAACAGCATGTTGACGACCATCAGCAGCAGGAAGCCGAGCGTGGCCGCCATGACGAAGCCGTAGAAGCGGCGGTTGACGCGGATCCAGCCCGCCTTGTACGCCACCAGCACCGCGACGAAGACCGCCAGGGTGCCGATCACGGCCTGCATGGCCGCGCCGCTCGCGATGCGGTTGTCGACGATGCTGGAGATGACGCCGAGGAACACGCCCTCGAACGCGGCGTACGACACGATCAGCGCGGGCGTGGCCTTGCGCTTGAAGGACTGGACGAGCGCCAGGACCATGCCGATCAGCGCGGCGCCGATACCGATGCCGTACGAGCGGCCGATGTTGGCGTCGTCGACCGGCAGCAGCGCCCAGGCGAGCGCGGCCGTGACGATCAGGACGCCGAGGGTGGTGCCGGTGCGCATGACGACGTCGTCCATCGTCATCCGGCCGGTGGTCACCGGGGCCTGCGGCGGCGCCCCCTGCTGAAGGTCCTGCTGGGCGTAGGGGTTGGTCGCGTACGGGTTGCCGGCCTGCTGGGCGTAGGGGTTGCCCTGCGTGCCCACTGCTGCGCCCCCGGCCTGCGGCGCGGTGTTGAAGCCCGCGTAGCCGTTGTCGCGGCTGAACCCCCGTCGCGAGAAGACCGGGTTGCTGCTCCTCATTTCACTCCTCCATGGCCACCGTGTGTGGGCCTTGCCTCAAGAGTAATGGGTAGGCAAAGGAATGACCCTAGTGCTTGAGGAGGATCTTCCCTCGTTGTCCCGGCCAACACGCTACGCGCGGGCGTGATTCCCGGCACCGGAGGGGTCACGGTCCGTCAGTCGAAGGGAAAGCCGGTGTATGCCTCGGCGAGGTCGGTCTCGGCGGCCCTGGACCCGGCGATGCGCTCCAGACGGGCCAGCTGCATCCGGTCCTCGAAGGGGGTGGCGTCGGGCGCCCGGTGCAGGAGGCCCGTCATGTCGTACGAGAAGCGTTCGGCCTGCCAGACCCGTCGCAGACAGGTCTCGGAGTAGCGGTCGAGGCGTTCCGCCGAACCGGTCTCCCTTTCGTACGACAGCGCCCTCGCGAAGGTCACGACGTCCCCCACGGCGAGGTTGAGGCCCTTGGCGCCGGTCGGCGGGACGATGTGGGCCGCGTCGCCGGCGAGGAAGAGCCGGCCGTGGCGCATGGGTTCGTGGACGTACGACCGCATGGGCGTGACGGACTTCTGGGTGATCGGTCCCCGGTCGAGCCGCCAGTCGTCGTCGGTCTCGAAGCGGCGCTCCAGCTCGTCCCAGATCTGCTCGTCGCCCCAGCTCTCGGCGTCGGTGCCCTCGGGGACCTGGAGGTAGAGGCGGGAGACGGAGGGGGAGCGCATGGAGAGGAGGGCGAAGCCGCGGTCGTGGCGGGCGTAGACGAGTTCGTCGTGGGAGGGCGGGACGTCGGCGAGGATGCCGAGCCAGGCGTAGGGGTACGTCCGCTCGAAGACGCGGGTCAGTTCGGCGGGAATCGCCTTGCGGGCCACTCCCCAGAAGCCGTCGCAGCCGACGACGTACTCGCACTCGAGGACGTCCTCGCGGCCCTCGTGGCGGAAGCGGATGCTCGGGGCGTCGGTGTCGGCGCCCTCGACGGCCAGGGCCTCCGCCTCGAACAGCAGCGGGCCGCCCTCCTTGAGCTGGAGGGCGATGAGGTCCTTGCAGACCTCGGTCTGGGCGTAGACCGTCACGGACCGGCCGTCGGCGAGGGCGGGGAAGTCGACGCGGTGGCGCTTCCTGTCGTAGCGCAGCTCGATGCCGTCGTGCCGCAGGCCCTCGCGGTCCATGCGCTCCCCGGCGCCGGCCGCGCGCAGCACGTCGACCGTGCCCTGCTCCAGGATTCCGGCGCGCTGGCGGTGCTCGACGTAGGCGCGGTCGCGGCTCTCCAGGACGACCGAGTCGATGCCGGCGTTGTGGAGGAGCCGGGCGAGGAGGAGGCCGGCGGGGCCGGCTCCGATGATGCCGACGGTGGTGCGCATCGGGCGTTCCCTTCGGGAGACCTTACGGCTTTGTTCGTCTGGTGAAGTTTCTTTCACTTCAGTGAGGCGAGTCTGCGCTGCGGGTCCGGCGCTGTCAATGGTCCTCGCGCGGACGTCCGGCCCACGGG